>NZ_JAOQBX010000013.1:0-45103 GCF_044902225.1 Lactobacillus sp. 23-2
TAGAGCGCTTGACTGTTAATCAGGATGTCGTCAGTTCGAGTCTGACAGGCGGAGTTTTAATTTAATAATGGAGTGTTGTCCGAGTGGCTGAAGGAGCATGATTGGAAATCATGTATACGGGCGAATACCTGTATCGAGGGTTCAAATCCCTCACACTCCGCTAGGTAAAGGGAATCTTGTCAAAGATTCCCTTTTTTTGTTGGCAAAAGGTCAGCTAGATTATTTCAATTTAACTATACTTATATGTTCTAATTAATTGTGGCGTCAGACTGTCAAGCAGATAACAGCTGGTGTATAATATTTTTGCTTTGAATGCGCTGTCAGGATGGATTGGAAGGATCTTGCCTCAATGAAGAAGAGTTATCGAAAATACATGATCTACGTGCTGGGGATCACCTTTGTGGTCTTATTGACCGTATGCACGACGCTGTTCTTTGATTCACACATTAATGTCGTTAATGGCCACGTAGTCTCCAGTCATAATGGTGAAATCGCTCTGAATGTCGCGGTTTCGGTCTTTTTGATCTTGATTACGCTTGCGGTCGTCCGCCAGCACTACCGCCAGGCTAGCCTGGAAATCTTTTCATCAGTCGACAGCTTGACCCACTTGTACAACCGGCGGGCTTTTGATGAGAAGGTTGACCACTATATTGCCAATAAAAGGCACCGGGGGCGGCCCGCTTTGGTAGTCATGGTCGACATTGACGACTTTAAGCTGGTCAACGATCTGTATGGCCATGAAGTGGGCGATGGGGTGCTGCGGGATTTGGCAGCGAATATGAAGGCCTGCTTTGGTCCAGATGCCATTCTCTGCCGCAACGGCGGTGATGAGTTCTGTGCCCTGATTCCAGGCGACAATCCAATCGGCTTGACCAAGCTGACCAACATGGCCAAGTACTACGAGGACCGGGGCAAGAAATGCCCATATACGGTTTCAATTGGCTACGCTGTCTATCCGCACCAGGGCTATACCTATCAAATGGCTCTGAGTCACGCGGATATGGCCTTGTACAACGTTAAAATGAATTCCAAGGACTCTTTTGCCAAGTACCAGCCAGACATGGGCACTGAGCAGCGCAGCAAGCTGAGCTTCAGTCTGGATGACATCTCCAACAACCTGCCCGGCGCTATCTTGATCTACCGGGCTGATGGCGATCATGAGATTCTGTTTGCCAACGCGGAAATGATTACGATGATGGGCTGCACCAGCTTTGATGAGCTGATGAACTATACTGGATGCACTTTTGACGGGATCGTTTATGAAGCGGACCGGGAGCGGGTCAATAGAGAAATCGATCAGCAGCTTGAACGCCGCTCCAATGATTACGTCGACTACCGGATCAAGACCATGGATGGGCGGATCAAGGAAGTCTTTGACAACGGCAAGCTGGTCGATGAGGCCCGCTTTGGCCGGGTTTTCTACGTGGTGATCCTGGACATCAGCCAGCACAAGATCCGCCACATGCTGGAAACGGCACTTGAACGGACAGAATAGGCACACTAAAAAAAGTCAAAAAAATTGCCAAAAGGTCTTCCCAAGTGGGGAATGGTTTGGTATATTAGTTATTGTGCTTATGGCGGTGTAGCTCAGCTGGCTAGAGCGTCCGGTTCATACCCGGGAGGTCGAGGGTTCGATCCCCCCCGCCGCTATAATAGTTGTAAGACCACTGAAATTTGCTTCAGTGGTCTTTCTTTTTTATCGTTTGGCAATGCGTAAGTGAAAAATTCAATTTTTTGCTTGCATTCCCTAAGGAATCATGTATACTAGAGAGCGTGCTTAAGAAGCGGCCCGTTGGTCAAGTGGTTAAGACACCGCCCTTTCACGGCGGTAACATGAGTTCAAATCTCGTACGGGTCATATGGAGGATTAGCTCAGCTGGGAGAGCATCTGCCTTACAAGCAGGAGGTCATAGGTTCGAGCCCTATATCCTCCATTGTTCAGAAGATTGCCAGGATTGGCAATCTTTTTTTAATATAAAAGCTGAACAACAAAGTCATCATACTATTATTGTTACAAGTCCTGATAGGATTCACGCGAGTGAAGATGCCTTGTAACCGTGTAGCTAGTCTATAGGGGGACACAATACACATGGAAAAACATTTATTTACGTCTGAATCAGTTTCTGAAGGGCACCCAGACAAGGTTGCTGACCAAATCTCCGATGCCATTTTGGATGCCGTCCTGGCCCAAGATCCGCAAGCCCACGTGGCCTGCGAGACTTCCGTCACGACGGGCTTGGTTTTGCTGTTTGGGGAAATTTCAACGACCGCAAACGTTGACTACCAACAGGTAGCGCGGCAGACAATTAAGGAAATTGGCTACGACCGTCCAGAACTCGGCTTTGACGCTGACAACTGCGCGATTCTGCTCGCGATCGACGAGCAGTCGCCAGATATTGCCGGCGGCGTTGACGAAGCCCTGGAAGTTCGCGATTCTGATGGCGAGACTGACGAGCTCGACCAAATCGGTGCCGGTGACCAAGGCTTGATGTTTGGCTTTGCCATCAACGAAACGCCAGAATTGATGCCTTTGCCGATCTCTTTGGCCCACAAGCTGATGCAGCAGGTGGCAAAATTGCGCAAGGACGGCACATTGACCTGGCTGCGGCCAGACGCCAAGGCGCAAGTGACGGTTGAATACGATGAAAACAACCAGCCAAAGCGGGTTGACACGGTCGTAATCTCAACCCAGACCGACAGTGAAGTTTCTAATGAAGAAATTCAAGCGGCAATGATCAACGACGTGATCAAGCGGGTGATTCCTGCCAAATACCTCGACGATGACACCAAGTTCCTGATCAATCCTTCCGGCCGGTTCGTTATCGGCGGTCCTAAGGGGGACGCGGGCCTGACTGGCCGCAAGATCATCGTCGACACTTATGGCGGCTATGCCCGTCACGGCGGCGGCGCCTTCTCAGGCAAGGACGCCACTAAGGTTGACCGGTCAGCTTCATACGCAGCCCGCTATGTTGCCAAGAACATCGTGGCTGCCGGCTTGGCCGACCGCTGCGAGGTCCAGTTGGCTTACGCCATTGGCGTGGCCCACCCGGTCTCAATCATGGTAGACACTGCCGGGACTGGCAAGGTCAGCGACCAGCTGCTGACGCAAGCGGTCCGTGCTTCCTTTGACCTGCGTCCAGCAGGCATTATCAAGATGCTGGACCTGCGCCGGCCAATCTACAAGCAGACCGCGGCTTACGGCCACTTCGGCCGGACTGACGTGGATTTGCCTTGGGAGCACACCGACCGCGTTCAGGTTTTGCGGGACTTTGTTGAAAAGCACGCGCCGGCAAAGTAAAATCGAATAGCAAATTTTGGACATTAGTACAAAACGTAACATAAATTAGTTGGAGAAAACATGAAAAAGACAAACGTGCAAATGGTCACGCTCGCTGTTTTTATCACGACCTTTATGTCAGCGATTGAGGGGACGATCGTTTCTACGGCGATGCCCACGATCGTGTCTGATCTGGATGGCTTGGCCATCATGAGCTGGGTCGTGTCCGTCTTCTTGCTGATGACGGCTGTTTCAACGCCAATTTATGGGAAACTGGCTGATAGCATTGGGCGACGGCCAGTTTTTTTGTTTGGCATTGGAATTTTTGTCGTGGGTTCGGCGCTTTGCGGGCTCTCGACCAATATGGTTGAATTGATCATCTTTAGAGCCATCCAGGGCTTGGGTTCTGGGGCAATTCAGACGGCAGGGGCCACGGTTCTGGCTGACATGTACCCGATCGACAAGCGGGCTAAGATGCTGGGGCTGACGTCCGCTTTTTGGGGCCTGGCTTCGATTATCGCGCCGGTATTGGGCGGCTTGATCGTGCAGCAGCTGTCCTGGCACTGGGTCTTCTTTATCAACGTGCCGATTGGCATCATCGCCTTTTTGATCGTCCATTTTTTCCTGCATGAAGAAAGGAGCCGCGGCAAGCTCAAGATTGACTTGGCCGGCAGCTTGGCCCTGGTGACCTTGATCCTGGCCGTGATGGTCCTCTTGCAGGAATTGGAATCCGGTTTCTCTTGGCCGGAAGTCCTCTTGGCTCTGGTGGCGGTTGCGGCTTGCTGGGCCTTTATCAAAATCGAGCGCCGGGCGGACGACCCGATCATTCCTTTTGAGATTCTCAAAAACCGGGAATTCGTTGGGGTCAACATGCTGCAGCTGCTGGTTTCGGGCGTGGTCATCGGACTTGAGTTCTACATTCCAACCTGGCTGCAGGGGATCAATGGCCTGCCGGCTACCTTGGCCGGCTTCGCCGTTACCCCAAGCGCTTTAATGTGGGTCTTTGGCTCTTTCCTGGCCGGCGACTTAATGGGCCGCTGGGGGTCACAGAAGTTCTTTGACGCCGCGATCACTTTGTTGATCGCAGCTGACCTGGCCTTGGTCTTTTTCCCGACTTACACGCCATTTTGGTGCTTCTGCGTCGCTTCCTTCTTCCATGGGACCGGCTTTGGGGCCATGGCCACAGCCAGCCAGGTGCAGGCCCAAGCGGTCGTCAAGCCTACGGAAGTCGGCGTGGCGACTTCGTTTAACACCTTGATGAAGTACTTGGGACAGACCATGATGATGGTCTGCTACGGGATGGTCTTTAACGGCGTAGTTGCCAGCGGCCTGGCCAAGCACCCAGGCTTGACCAGCCAAATGATGAACAAGATCGTTTCCGCGGCCCAGGCCAAGACCTTGCCAGCATCCAGTCTGGCGCCGCTGCGGGAGATCCTGCGCTCGTCCATGCGGGGGATCTACCTGCTTTCCCTGGCGGCCTTGCTGCTTTCCTTGGTCTTCAACCATATTTACAAAGGACAAAGAGAGCAGGCAGACAGGCAATAAAAAATCATGCAAAAAGACCACTAGCGCTGCTAGCGGTCTTTTTGCTATTCTGTCTTTGATTTGCGGATTGCTATTGCCAAAGTCTTTCTTTGGCGGCCTTGCGCTCTTCACTCCAAAGCAGGATCCAGGCGCCCAGAAGCCCAAAGGTCAACCCTTCAAGCCAGCCACCAGTCACGTCGCTTGGCCAGTGGACGTGCAGGTACATTCTGGTGAAGCCGATCGACAGGGTGAAGCAGACGCAGAGGGCGATTAAGATCGTCTTGGCAGGCTTTTGCTTGACCAGCAGGCAGATCAGGGTGATCAGCACGATCGCCAGCGACATGGACCCGACTGAGTGGCCGGACGGGAATGAGAAGCCAGTCGCGTTCAAGGACGCGGCGATGCGCGGTCTTTGCCGTTTTACGACGTGCTTGATGATCGAGTTGCAGCCGTTGGCGCAGATCATGACCAGGCCCGTGAAGATCGCATAGCCGTATTTCTTGAAGATGGCCAGGATGAGCACCAGGGCGATTGAAATTACCGTGATGACGATCGTGTCGCCGGCCTGGGTCCAAAGCGATGCGAGCCGGTATTCAGCCTGATTGCTGTTCTGAATGGCGCCATAGATCACCCGGTCATAGCCGGCAATAAAACTGGACTGGCTGGCGACCAAGCCAACCCAGACCGCGAAGATTACTAAAAAAGCCAGACCAAAGCCGAGGAGGACCCGGTGCTGGCTGTTATTTTTATTATTTATCAAAAAACTCTTCCCCTCTTGTAAAATTTGACTTATGTGGTAAAGTATAATCATTATTGAGAAAATAATAAAGTTCAGAAGCAGGGAGTATTAGAAATCTTAAACTTTGCAGAGAGGGGCCGGTGCTGCGAGGCCCTAAGCCACGATTTCGAACTCGCCCGTGCATCAGGTCTGAAGTGCTGTTCCGCTTTAAGGAACAAAGAGTGTCGCGCCCAAAGGCGCGGAACTTAGGTGGTACCGCGATATTCAACTCGTCCTATGTCATGACATAGGGCGTTTTTTTGTTTTAGGAAGGATTTCATAGTATGTACAACCACAAAGTCGTTGAAAAGAAGTGGCAAAAGTACTGGGCTGAACACAAGACGTTCAAGACCGGGACTGACCCCAACAAGCCAAAGTATTACGTTCTTGACATGTTCCCTTACCCATCAGGCAAGGGGCTGCACGTCGGCCACCCAGAAGGCTACACCGCTACTGACATCATGGCCAGAATGAAACGGGCCCAAGGCTACAACGTGCTGCACCCAATGGGCTGGGATGCTTTTGGTCTGCCAGCAGAACAATATGCCCTGCAGACTGGCAATGACCCCGCAACCTTCACGGACAAGAACATTGCCCGCTTCAAGGAGCAGCTGCAAAGCCTTGGCTTCTCATATGACTGGGACCGCGAATTGAAGACGACTGATCCTAACTACTACAAGTGGACCCAATGGATCTTCGAGCAAATGTACAAGAAGGGCTTGGCATACGAAGCTGAAGTGCCGGTCAACTGGTCACCAGACTTGGGGACGGTCGTTGCCAACGAAGAAGTTATCGACGGCAAGACCGAACGTGGCGGCTTCCCAGTCTATCGGCGGAAGATGCGGCAATGGATGCTGCGGATCACCGCTTACGCGGACCGTCTTTTGGAAGACTTGGATGACTTGGACTGGCCAGAGCCAATCAAGGAAATGCAAAGAAACTGGATCGGCCGTTCAGTTGGTGCCCAAGTTACTTTCCAAGTAAAGGACTCCGACAAGAGCTTTGAGGTCTTCACTACCCGTCCAGACACCTTGTTCGGGTGCACCTACACGGTTTTGGCTCCAGAAAGCGACCTGGTTCAAGAAATCACCACTCCTGAACAAAAGGCAGCCGTTGACGCCTACATCAAGGCCATTGAATCCAAGTCTGACTTGGAAAGAACTGACTTGAACAAGGACAAGACCGGGGTATTTACCGGTGCCTACGCGATCAACCCAGTCAACGGCGAAGCCGTGCCAATCTGGATCTCAGATTACGTTCTGGCTTCATACGGTACTGGTGCCGTAATGGCCGTTCCAGCCCACGATGAGCGTGACTACGCCTTTGCAAGCAAGTTCCACCTGCCAATCAAGGAAGTCGTACAAGGCGGCCAGATCGAGAAGGAAGCCTACGCCGGCGACGGTGCCCACGTCAACTCTGACTTCTTGGACGGCCTGCACAACGAAGAAGCCAAGAAGCGGATGGTTGAATGGCTGGAAGACAAGGGCTTCGGCGAAAAGAAGGTCAACTACAAGATGCGGGACTGGGACTTCTCTCGTCAACGCTACTGGGGTGAGCCAATTCCAGTCATCCACTGGGAAGACGGCGAAACCACTTTGGTTCCAGAAGATGAATTGCCGCTGCGCCTGCCAAAGGCAACCAACATTCAGCCTTCAGGCACGCCGGAAAGCCCATTGGCCAACTTGAAAGATTGGGTAAACGTGGTTGACGAAAACGGCCGCAAGGGCAAGCGGGAAACCAACACCATGCCGCAATGGGCTGGCTCAAGCTGGTACTTCCTGCGCTACGTTGATCCAAACAACGACAAGTGCCTGGCTGACCCAGACCTGCTCAAGACCTGGATGCCAGTCGACCTTTACATCGGCGGGGCTGAACACGCGACCCTGCACCTGCTTTACGCTAGATTCTGGCACAAGTTCCTGTACGACTTGGGCGTCGTGCCAACCAAGGAACCATTCCAAAAGCTGTACAACCAAGGGCTGATCCTGAAGAACCACGAAAAGATGTCCAAGTCCAAGGGCAACGTGGTCAACCCAGACGACGTCGTTGCTGAATACGGTGCCGACAGTCTGCGGACCTACGAAATGTTCATGGGCCCATTGAACGCCTCAATCGACTGGGACGACAACGGCCCAAGCGGGGTAAAGAAGTTCCTGGACAGAGTATGGCGGACCTTCGTCAACGACCTTGACCTGGACCCAATTCCAAGCGACAAGATCTCTGATGAAAATGACGGCAAGCTGGACAAGCTCTACAACCAAACCGTCAAGGTGGTAACCGACCACTTCGAGCAGCTGCACTTCAACACTGCTATCTCACAAATGATGGTCTTCATTAACGCCTGCCAAAAGGTCGACAAGATTCCACGGGAATACGCTGAAGGCTTCGTCAAGCTGCTGGCTCCAGTCGCACCGCACATGATGGAAGAAATCTGGCAAGTCCTTGGCCACAACGAATCAGTTCAGCTGGCTCCATGGCCAAGCTACGACGCAAGCAAGCTGGTTGAAGCAACCGTTGAAATCCCAGTCATGGTCAACGGCAAGAAGCGGGGCATCTTCACTGCTAACAAGGATGCAAGCAAGGATGACCTGCAAAAGCAAGCTCTCGAGCTTGAACACGTCAAGGAATTCGTTGACGGCAAGGAAATCAAGAAGATCGTCGTCGTACCAAACAAGATCGTCAACATCGTTGCCAAATAATCTAATTTTTCCTAAATAAACAACAAAATGGTATATTTCAAGCCAAATCTGTCATAAGATATAAGGTTGAAGTATAGAAGTTAGGGAAAATTTATGGCAAGAAACAAATCACAGAACAACTCGCAAGCGCAGCTGTTGAAGGGTTCGGCTTGGATGACCTTCGGGTCAATCGTGTCACGGATCTTGGGTGCGATCTACATCATTCCTTGGTATGCCTGGATGGGCAAGTATGGGAACCTGGCCAATTCGCTGACGGCGAAGAGCTACAACATCTACAGCTTGTTCATCATCATTTCAACGGCCGGCATTCCGGGGGCAGTCGCCAAGCAGATCGCCAAGTACAATGCCTTGAATGAGTATGGCGTTGGGCGCAAGCTGTTTAAGCACGGCTTGGGCCTGATGTCCGTCTTTGGGGTCATTGCCGCCGCGATCATGTACTTTTGCGCGCCGGTTTTTGCCAGTTTCAACCAGCAGGAGATTCCGGTCATCCGCAGCCTGTCCTATGCCATCTTGATCATTCCGATCCTGAGTATCTTCAGAGGCTACTTCCAGGGCTTTAACGACATGATGCCAAGTGCCATGTCACAGTTCGTGGAGCAGCTGGCCCGGGTGATCTGGATGCTGGCGACGGCCTACGTGATCATGCAGGTTCAGCATGGCAACTACGTTGATGCCGTAACCCAGTCCAACCTGGCCGCGGCAATCGGGGCAATTTTTGCCATCGGCATGCTGGTGATGTTCTACCTGCGCCAGAAGCGGCAGGTGGATCCCTTGGTCAGAAGGTCAGCCAACCAGGTGCAGGTTTCAACCAACAGCCTGCTCTTTGAAATTATTGGCCAGTCGATCCCGTTCATTATCATTGACTCTGGGATCAACTTCTTTCAGTTGATTGACCAGTATACTTTCCATCCGATGATTGCCGGACTGACGCACGCGTCGTATGATACGATTGAAAGCTGGTACGCCTTGTTTGGCCTGAACGCCAACAAGCTGATCATGATCGTGGTTTCCCTGTCCACGGCCATGGCGGTCACAGCGATTCCGCTTTTGTCCGGGGCGCACGCGCGAGGAGACTACAAGGATATTTCCCGCCAGATCGGGAATACCCTGGAGCTTTTCTTGTTCGTCTTGATTCCAGCTGCTTTGGGAATGGCGGCCATTGCCGCGCCGCTGTACACCATTTTCTACGGCTACGACCAGTTGGGGGCCAACATCTTGTACCTGTCCTCCTTTACCTCAATCAGCCTGGGCCTGTTCACGGTCTTGATGGCGATTTTACAGGGGCTGGATGAGAACATGTACGCTATCCGCTACCTGGTGATCGGCTTGATCATCAAGGCGGTGGCGCAGTACCCGATGATCCGCTTTTTCAAGGTCTATGGACCGCTTTTGGCGACGAATATCGGCTTGCTGGTAGTGATTGCCTGTTCTTTGAAGCACTTGGCAGTCAAGTACAGATGGCGGTCTGACCGGACCATGCGTCGCTTTATCGGCATCGCCAGCTTTAGCTTGATCATGTTCGCGGCCGTCTGCCTGGCTGTGAAAGTCTGCAGCCTCTTCCTGCCGCTTGACCGGCGGATGCCAGCCCTTGTCCTGTGCGGAGTCGGCGTCTTGGCCGGGGTAGTCGTTTACGGCGGCTTGACCCTGAAGTCCGGCCTGGCTGAACGGGTTTTGGGCAGCCGCGTCACCCGCATTACCCATATGCTGCACTTAGATTAAAACCCAAGAAAGCAGCTCTCGTTTTAGGGCAATTAAGCTATTGCCTTTAAGCTGGAGCCTTTGGAACACTCATCGTTAGATGAGTGTTTTTTTGTGCTGTTTTGGCCAGTGACTTAATGCCCTGGCGTTTTAGGGGATGCCTATGCAAAAAGTGCAAGTCGCGACTTGATGAATTGCTATTAGCGAATTTTTGGCCAGGATTTTATTATTATAAGCAAAGATAAAAAGCAAAAGTTCGGTAAGCAAACAGATCGTGAGGCAAAAAATGGCTAAGAATGAAGAAAGCGTCAAGAACAGCGCCTTTGGCTTTGGCGTCTTGAATCCATATGAAAAGTATTTTACCGGCAAGAGCTATCTGCACGGCCTGGCCGAAGGCAATGGGGCTAAGGCACACGTTGCCCAGGTAACTTTTGCGCCCGGAACCATCAACCACTGGCACAGCCACAATCTTCCGCAGATCCTGATCGGCACCGGCGGTGAAGGCTGGGTGCAAAAAGAAGGCACAGAACCGATCAAGATGACAGAAGGCACGGTGGTCGTGATTGAAGCTGGCACCCGCCACTGGCATGGGGCCGCTCGGGATTCCTGGTTCAGCCACCTATCCATCATTGTCGGGGATGAAGACACCAACTGGCAAGAGCCGGTAGACCAGGCTTTCTACGAGAGTCTGCGCTAAAAAGCGAGAACAAGAGAAAAGGAGCTAATGATAGTGGAGAAACAAACTGCTGGTCGCGATCATCTGGGCAAGCTAGCCCCAAAGTTCGCGGAATTAAATGATGACGTTCTGTTTGGGCAAGTCTGGTCAAGGGAAGACAAGCTTTCTGCCCGCGACCGGAGCATGATTACGATCGCCGCCCTGTTTTCAGCTGGCTTGTACCCGCAGCTCAAGGCCCACTTGGAAATTGGAAAGCGGCACGGCATCAGCAAGGAAGAGGCCGTGGAGCTGGTCACCCAGCTGGCCTTTTACTGCGGCTGGCCCAAGGCTTGGTCAACCTTCCCGATGATTGAAGAAGTCTGGGGAAGCGAGGAAGCCTGATTGAGATAAAAAATTCTGCAAAAGAAGTCCTGCCATCTTAATTGATGGCAGGACTTTTTGCACGTTTTGTGGTATTTGCCTTCAACTCATTCCAATTATTGCCAGATCTTTTCAAACAAAAGATAATATTTGCCTTCTTTTATGATAAAAATGGCAAAAAGTTGCCCGCAATCTGCAGCAGAAGAAGCAGACAGTTGAGCAAAAATGTCAATTTTGGCTTATGAAAGCGGAAACGCAAACCTGGCACAAATGCCGTACTATGAGGGCTTGAAGCCCGGTCGCCCGATAAAACCATTGTGCTATTTGTGAATATAATCTCAAATTTTTCTCATAAAACGGGAAGGAAAATTACCATAAGATCCCAATAATAGCGGTAGATAAAGCGGTTACGAAAATATAATGCAAAAATTATTTTAAAAATAGTTGACATTTTTTCACAAAAGGACAATAATCATAGGTGAAAGGTGAAAAGGCTTACAGAGCTGAATACACCATGACATTTTTTGATATGAGGTGAAAACAATGGATGTTGAAAAGAAAGAATTAACTGAAGAAGAACGTAAGAATGCTTATGTACTTTGGTTCAACCAGCTGCGTCGCGCGGACGTGCCTCTGGTTGGCGGTAAATCATCATCATTGGGTGAATTAACTTCAGGCACCAACGTTCCTGTTCCTTACGGGTTCGCGACTACTGCCCACGGTTATCGTCATTTCATGAAAGTCAATGGCCTGAACGAAAAGGTAAATGCCTTGCTTGCTACCCTGAAGGATCCAGAAGATTCTGAAGAGCTTCACCGGGTATGCAGCCAAATCAGAAAGATCATGCGCGAAGCACCAATGCCAGAAGACCTGGCAGAAGATATCGGCAACTCTTATGACCGCTTGGCACAGATCACCGGTCAAAACGAGCCTTACGTAGCCGTTCGTTCAAGTGCGACCGCCGAAGACTTGCCAGACGCTTCCTTCGCTGGCGAACAAGACACTTACCTTAACGTTCGCGGCCGCAAGGACGTAATCCGCAAGGTTCAAGACTGTTACGCTTCACTGTTTACTGACCGGGCAACCTACTACCGGATCAAGCAGAAGTTCCCACAAGAGAAGGTCGCCTTGTCAGCTGCCGTACAGATGATGGCCTTCTCAAAGGCTGCCGGCGTCATGTTCACGGTCAACGTTGCCAACGGTGATGACACCAAGGTCATGATCGAAGGGTCATGGGGCTTGGGCGAATACATCGTTCAAGGGACGGTTACTCCTGACAACTTTGAAGTTGACAAGGAAACCATGAAGATCAGCCGCAAGACGATCAACAACAAGAACATTGAATTGATCCGGCTCCCAGGCGGCGGGGTTGAGCAGCGCGACGTGCCAGAAGACGTGGCTAAGAGTGCCTGCTTGACTGATGAGCAAGTCATTGAGCTGGCCGGCTATGCAAAGCAGATCGAACAGCACTATGGCTGCTACATGGACATGGAATGGTCACGCGACGAGAATGACAAGCTGTGGCTCGTACAAGCCCGTCCTGAAACCGTTTGGTCACAACGCAAGAAGGAAGGCGAGAAGCCTGCTGAAGAGAAGGAAGTTGCTGAATCAAGCAACAAAGTTCTGGTTAAGGGTCTGCCAGCCAGCCCAGGCGTAGCTTCCGGGATCGTGCACGTCATCGATGACCCGAAGGACATTGGCGAATTCAAGAAGGGCGAAATCCTGGTTACCTTAATGACCTCACCAGACTGGGTACCAGCGATGAAGAAGGCTGCCGCCATCATTACCAACAACGGTGGGATGACCTGCCACGCGGCGATTGTTTCTCGTGAAATGCAGATCCCATGTATTGTCGGGACTGCCAGCCGCGGCACTTTCGCAACCAGAATCCTGAAGACTGGCCAAGAAGTTACCGTTGACGCCAAGAACGGGATCGTTTACCAAGGGGTAGCCGAGGAGATCGTTAAGCCTAAGAAGGAAAACACCGTGCAAACCGCGGTTGCGGCTGAATACTTCCCACCAACGGCTACGAGAGTCATGATGAACTTGGGTGACCCTGACTTGGCTGACAAGTACTCAACTCTGCCAGCTGACGGGATCGGCCTGATGCGGGAAGAATTCTTGTGGACCACTTACATCCACCAGCACCCGTTGTACTTGATCGAAACTGGTCACCCAGAGCGCGTCGTCAACGAATTGGCCAACGGGATCTCCAAGGTCTGCCGGGCAATGAACCCAAGACCAGTCGTTTTGAGATTCTCAGACTTCAAGTCCAGTGAATACCGCAACTTGAAGGGCGGGGACAAGTTTGAACCGCATGAACCGGCTGACCTGCTTGGCTGGCGCGGAGCAAGCCGCTACTATGACCCGAAGTACATTGAAGCCTTCAAGCTGGAGCTGGAAGCAGTCAAGAAGGTAAGAAACGAATATGGCTTGAAGAACCTGAACGTCATGATTCCATTCTGCCGGACTGTCGAAGAGGCGGAAAAGGTGACTAAGATCATGGCAGATGAAGGCTTGGAGCGCAGCCGCGACTTCAAGGTCTACATGATGGCTGAAATTCCTTCAAACATCATCCTGGCCGACAAGTTCAACAAGTTTGTTGACGGCTACTCAATCGGCTCCAACGACTTGACCATGCTGATCATGGGGACTGACCGGAACAACGACCGCGTATCTGCCCTTTACGACGAGCGCAACTTGGCGGTTAAGCGGGCAATCCGGCACTTGATCAAGACTGCCCACAAGGATGGCAAGGTTGTTTCCATCTGTGGCCAAGCACCGTCTGAATACCCAGACTTCACTGAGTTCTTGGTACGCAGCGGGATTGACTACGTATCAGTCAACCCAGACATGGTCAAGGAAACCAAGCTCAACGTTGCCCACTTCGAGCAAAGAATCCTGCTCGACAAGGCAACCGGCTTGGGCATCCAAGACACTGAAGACTACGACTGGTAGTCAGTGCCTGTATTGTTAAATCACATATCTTAAAAATGAAAGAAGAAACCGCTTCAGTGGTTTCTTCTTTTTTGTGCAATTTTCGCAAATTGTGCGCAATTGCGGGCAAAATGACGTAAAATTAAAAATGAATTATCATGATAGCCTTTAGATTGCTTAACAAATTAAGGAAAATTAGCAGGCAAGGAACAGAAGAGGGAGTTAACGAAAATGGCACAACAATACTATTCAATGGATCAAATCGCAAAGCTGGCCAAGGTTTCCAGCCAGCAAATCTATTACCTGGTAAACATGAAGTTCAAGTTCAAGCCAGCGCTGGTTGATCCGAGCGGAACCAAGTTTTATGACGAGCGAGCGCTGGGCCAGATCTTCCAGGATTTAGGCAAGCAGGTGCCCAAGTCCGCGCAAAACGCGTCGCCAGCCACGCACGATGGCTTGCTGGACATCAATGCCATCGCGGAAACGACTGGCCTGGGAAAGAAGAAGCTGCGCACTTTCATCCGGGAGCATAAGGAAATCAAGCCAGACTTCATTGACGAGAAGAACCACAATAAGAAGTTCTGGGGCCCAGCTGCCGTTCAGTACATCCAAGACCACTTTGACGATGATGAAAAGGCTGAAGTCAAGGAGAAGCCGGTAGAAGCTGTCGAAAAGCCAGAAGCTGCCGAAGAAGCAAAAGCGGCAGAAGAGGTCAAAGCAGAAGCAGCAACGGCTGAAAAGACGGCTGAGCCAGAAGAGCAGCCTGAAGTCAAAGCAGCAGAAGCAAAGAGAAAGGAAGAACAGGCTGCCAAAAAGCCAGAAGAACAGCCAGAAGCAGCAGAAGAGGTCAAGGCAGAAGAAAAGCCGGCAGCTGGTCCGCACTTCGTCAAGAAGATGCCGCGGCCAGCCAAGGCGGAAGCCCCAGAAAATGAACGCATTACCAGCCATCCAGAAGTAGAATTGCCATTTGCGATGGATCAGCAAGAAGGGGAAAAGCCGGAAAAGCCGGTGGCAGAACGGCCAGCATCAGCCGAGCCTGCCGAACCAACGGCCGAAAAGCCAGAAGAACAGGCAGAAGAGAAGATTGCTGGCGATCAGCGCTTCGTTGTCCGCAAGCGCGAAAGCCGCTACGGCAATCGCCAAAGAGGCAGCTACAAGCGCCGCAATGGCAGCGACTACCATGACCGGGACAATGGCGGCCGGCAAAATGGCTACCGCGACAACCACCGCAATGGTCGTGAAAATTATGCCAAGAAGCGGGAAATGTTTGCCGGCAAGCTGAAGCTGGTGACTGAGAAGGGAACCTTCTACACTGATCAGTTCAAGAACTTGGAAGAGTGTGCCGAATACGTCGTTTCTGCCAAGGCAGGTGACTTCTTGAAGGTTGAAAAGTACAACTGGGGCCAATTCGCGCCAGCCTACATTTCAACCAAGAGCATCATTGAATTTGAAGAAGCTTAAAGCGCTTTGCGTTTTTTAGAGACCCGTTTGGGTCTCTTTTTTCTTGGCAGGGGATGCAGAACTGTTTTAGCCAATTGAACTTATGGTTAGCCTGAAAGCCGCTTGCGCAAACGAAAGAAAACACTGGCAAATGTAACCGGATTAATTACTATTTTCACAATATTGACAGCGTTTTCAGGAAGCATATAATTACAAGTGTAAGTAAAAAGATAAGTAAGAACGCAAGGAGATTCACTTATGGCTAAAATTAAAGGTGCTAACGCTGTTTTAGATGTTATGAATAAGTGGGGAATTGACCACTTGTACGGTCTGCCAGGCGGCTCATTTGACTCAACCATGAACGCGATCTATGAAATGCAAGACACGGTCAAGTTCATTGAGGTCCGTCATGAAGAAGCTGCTGCCTTGGCTGCTTCAGCTGAATACAAGCTGACTGGCAAGCTCGGCGTCTGCATGGGCTCAGCCGGCCCTGGTGCCGTTCACCTGATGAATGGTCTGTATGATGCTAAATACGACAAGACCCCATTGGTTGCTTTGGTCGCTAACGTGCCAACTTCTCGGCAAGACGTCAACTTCTTCCAAGCCTTTGACGAAATGCCTTGGTTCCGCGATGTTGCCGTTTGGGTTCACCAAGCCAAGACTAAGGAATCCTTGCCGGTCTTAATGGACACCGCGATCCGGACGGCCTACGCTAAGAAGGGGCCGGCAGTCTTGATCATTCCTAAGGACTTCGGCTGGCAAGAAATCGACGACAACTACCGCGTATCAGCCAACAACCTGTCAGCTGACAACTACGCTGCTCCAACCAAGGAAAGCGTTGAAGCTGCCGCCGCCTTGATCAAGGAAGCCAAGAACCCAGTTGTCTACTTCGGCTTGGGTGCTTCAGGCGCTGCTGAAGAATTGAAGGAATTCTCAGATAAGTTCAAGATGCCAATGATGTCATCATACTTGGGCAAGGGGATCGTTGAAGACTCATTCAAGCCATACCTCGGCACGATCGGCAGAATCGGCGCTAAGGCTCCTAATGAAGTTCAAGGCCACACTGACCTGGTAGTTTGGGTCGGCAACAACTCACCATTCTCAATTCTGTGGTTCCCTAAGGACGCTAAGGTCATCCAAATCGACGTTGACCCAGAAAAGCTTGGCAAGCGCCACTCAGTAGACGTCGCCATGAAGGCTGACGCCAAGAAGGCATTGCGGGCCCTGATCGACGCTGGCGAAGCCCGCGAAGAATCACCGCTTTACAAGGCAGCTTTGGCTGACCGTGAAGAATGGGATGCATGGCGCAAATCCTTCGCTGATGACCACTTGAAGGACGAAGGGCGCGTTCGCCAAGAACCAATCTGGGACGTTATCAACAAGGAAGCCGCTGACGATGCCGTCTTTGCCATTGACGTCGGCAACGTCGACATGGACCACTGCCGCTTGTTGGAAATGAACGGCAAGCAGCGCTGGACTACTTCAGGCTTGTACGCGACGATGGGTTACGGCTCACCAGCTGCCATGGCGGCCGCTACTGCCTACCCAGACCGTGAAGTATGGCACTTGGCTGGTGACGGTGGCTTCGCGATGATGAGCGAAGAACTGTTGACCATGGCTCGCTACAACATGCACGTTTTGACTGTAGTCTTCACCAACGAAACTTTGGGCTACATCGAAGCTGAACAACGCGACGAATCAAACCAGCCACTTTCAGGCGTTATCCTGCCAGACAACGACTGGGCTAAGGTAGCCGAAGGCATGAACGTGAAGGCCTTCACTGTTCACGACAAGGCTGAATTCGAAGCTGCCGTTAAGGAATGGAAGAAGATGGATGGTCCTGCCTTCATTGACGTTAAGTACACCAAGCACATGGCTTACTCAACTGAATTGAACACTTTGGACGACCCAGAATTCGTGAAGTACTACCACGCTGAAGCCCTTCACCCATTCTCATACTTTGCTGACAAGTTTGGGCTGAACATTGATACGGCCTCAGGCGCTTCCGGCCACTCAGAAGACAAGAGTGAAGCTTTGAAGGTTCAAGCCGTATCGAGCGCTTCTAAGCCAGAGAATGCTCCAGACACGACTTCCGGCGCTTCTCACTAAACTCCAGCTTGCGAAGTTCCTTCCTAAATAAAAGATGCGATAAAAATCCCCTCGAAACTGATTCGAGGGGATTTTTTTAGTTAAGACATTGTCTTGGCGGCGTTTTTTGGAAACTGATTCCCGAAAAGTCTTCAATTACGATACTTTTCCGCATTCGATTGACCAAATCAAAAAACGCTCACCTAAATTAGATGAGCGCAAAATAAAAGAGCAGGCCGAAACCTGCTCTTACTCCCATATATGCTAGATGTAATCTAGTCATCCATTCATGCCCACTAAAGGAGTCGAACCTTCACTCTGTTGCCAGAACAGCGACCTGAACGCTGCGCGTCTGCCAATTCCGCCAAGTGGGCATCTCGTGCCTGAGCACATATTTAATAATACCAAAATTTTGCTAAAATGGAAGTGCGAAAACTAATTTTTTTGAAAAGAGAGGAAATATTTTGTTCAGAAGATTTAAAAAAGTGCTAATTTCGGCGGCAGCGGCCGCTTCTCTAGCCCTTGCCGGCAGCCCATTCGCCAGCCAGGCTCAAGCCGCGGTCAGCAGCTACCAAGAAAAGAGCTTGGACTTGGCTGTCAAGGGCGCGATTGCCATTGACGCGGAAACTGGTCAGGTGCTCTATGCCAAGAATGCCAATGAGCCACGCTCAATTGCTTCTATGACCAAGCTGATCACCACCTACTTGACCTTGCGGGCCGTCAAGCAGGGGAAGCTGGCCTGGACGGACAAGGTTTCGCCAACCAAGGCCATTGCCAAAGTCAGCCAAAACACCGAATATTCCAACGTGCCCCTTTACACGGACCACTCATACACGATCAAGCAGCTTTATCAAGCAACTTTGATTGAATCAGCCAACGGGGCGGCCATGACCTTGGCCAAGGCGATCAGCGGCGACCAGGTCGCTTTCGTCAAAAAAATGCGTTCTCTGGTCAAGTCTTGGGGTATTGACGATGCCAAGATCTACAACGCCTGTGGCTTGGCTAACGGCAACCTGGGTGCGGCTGCTTACCCTGGCATCGGCAAAAACGTTGAAAACGAACTGTCCGCCAGCGACATGGCCATTATTACCAAGCACCTGTTGGACGATTTTCCAGAAGTCATCGATACTACCTCAGTGAAGACGATGACTTTTGACAATGGGTCCACCAAGAACACGATGACCAACTGGAACTGGATGCTGCCAGGAATGAGCGCCTACTATGCGGATTTGCCAGTTGACGGGCTGAAGACCGGCACGACCGATAAGGCAGGCGCCTGCTTCGCTGGGACGGTCAAAAAGAACGGCCACCGGATCATTACGATCGTTTTAGGTGCCAAGCACGTCAACTCCAATGACCCGTCCCGCTTCGTGCAGACGGCCAAGCTGATGCACTTCGTCTATAGCAGCTACAATGCCATTACTTTGGCCAAGGGCTCAAGCATCAGCGGCGCAAGCACGGTGAGGGTGCCTGAAGGCAAGTCGACTTCCAGCAAGGTGGTTCTGGGCAAGACCGTGACCATCTGGGCTTTAAAGGGGAGCAAGGTCAAGACCAGCCTGTCCAAGGCGGCCGTGGCTGCTCCAGTCGTCAAGGGCAAGGCTGTGGCCAGCTACCGCTTTGCAACTACTTCCGGCAAGCTGGAAACGCTCAGCGGCAAGCAGCTGACGACTACGGCCGTGGCTGTCCAAGACAATGCCCAAGCCAACATCTTCGTCAGAATCTGGCGCAGCCTGTTTGGGGCTAAATAAAAGCGAGGCGCGATGCAATGGAAACGGAAGAGTTTGGTTCTGAGATTGCCCGCCGGGTCATCCGGCCACGGCCAAGTCAAAGCCATAAGGGCAATTATGGCCGCGTGCTCTTGATCGGCGGCACTGAGAACTTTGGCGGGGCCATCATGATGGCGGCTGAAGCCGCCGTAAGCAGCGGCGCCGGTCTGACCAGCGTGGCCACGGATCCCGCCAACCTGACGGCCTTGCATGCCAGGGTTCCAGAAGCCATGTTTATGGACATTCATGAGCAAGCGCGAGTGCTGGACCTGCTGAAAAAGCAGGACGTGGTTCTTTGCGGACCAGGCTTGGGAAATAGTCCCTATGCCTTGGAACTATTGACCAAGCTTTGCCAGCTGGCCACGCCCAGCCAGAGCTTGGTGCTTGACGCCAGTGCCTTGGACCTGCTCGCCCAGCAGCCAGACTTGCTGAGCTTGATCAAGGTCAAACAAGTCGTGCTGACCCCGCACCAGATGGAGTGGCAGCGGCTCAGCGGGATCAAGATTCCAGATCAGGAAAATGTCCGCAATTTTCAGGTCTTGCGGCAGTTGTTCCCGAAAAGAAATGTTATACTGGTTCTGAAATCAAATCACACTCATGTGTACGATGCAACACAAGAAAGGGCGTATCTCAACGCGGCGGGCAACCCTGGCATGGCCACGGGCGGCATGGGCGACACCCTGGCTGGAATCATCGCGGCCTTCCTGGGCCAGTTTGGACCAAGCCTGGACGCGGTTTTAGCGGCAGTTCACTGCCACTCAGCGGCAGGGGACCTGCTCTACCAGGACAAGTACCTGGTCAGACCGACCGAAATTTCTGCTATGATGCCCAAGCTGATGAAGAGATACAGTAACGAATAAAGAGGAGATAGCCATGAAAAGAGCAAAATATATTACCGCCTTGTCAGCAGCGGCTTTGACCTTGCTGTGCCTTGGTCAAAGTCCCGCGGTCAAGGCTGACGCTGACCCGGCAGCCACGCAGACTGCGACTGCGGATCCGGCGACTGCGGCTGACGCCGTGCAAGCCAGTCAGGCTGACAGCAATGAGCCAAAGAGTGCCTTCACTGAAGAGCAGCCTTGGGTGGTGCAACTGAACGCCAAGGGCATGGAGGCAATTGCCAAGCACGCGATTGCCAATACGGCTGAATTGACCAACGTTAAGTCTTATACCTGGAAGACCATGCCGGACTTGACCAAAAAGACCGACAGCCTGAAGGCGACGGTTCTGGTGACCTATAACGATGGCTCAAGCGATGAGGTTGAAACCTATTTGCGGGTGATCCAGTTCTCAGACCAGTTTGTACCAGCAGCTAAGAGCGGCGTGACCGTCAAGACCGGGAGCAAGCTGAATGCCAAAGACTTTATCGCCAACGCGGCTTCTTTGAAGCACGTGGCTGCCTATGCTTGGCAGCAGGCACCGTCAACCGCCAAGGCTGGCAAGTCCACGGGCACGGTTCTGGTTACTTACGCTGACAAGTCAACCGACTTGGTCAAGGTGACGGTGACCGTCAAGGACGCCGTTACCAGCAAGAAGTCAGTCAAGAAGACCAAGTCCAAGCAGCACGCGGTTAAGACCCGGACGATCAAGATCTACCGTCCAGGCAAGAAGGTCAAGACCGTCAAGCAGCAGGCCAAGATCTCACGGACGGTTACGACGACCGTGACGACCAGCAAGACCTATACCAACGGCAAGCTGACCAAGACCAGCAAGCAGAGCAAGAAGTCTTACGGCAAGTGGTCCAAAGGCAAATGGAAGAAGTACAAGATTCCAGCTGTTGCAGGCTACAAGCGGAGCAAGACCTCAGTCAAGGCCAAGACGGTGACCTCCAAGACCAAGAATGAAACCGTCAAGATCAGCTACAAGCAGGTCCTTCACAAGCCAGCCAATGCGCCGTACTACGATCCAGCCGACATGCGGGCCAAGACTGGCAATTACTACTTCAAGTCCAGTGAAAAGCGGGCTTATCCAAACCTGGCCAAGTACAAGAACCTGTGGATCAGAGTCTCCATTCTGGGCAACCGGACCTACATCATGAGCGGCAACAAGGCGGTTTACACCATGTACTCCTCAGCAGGCCAGTTTGAATACAGCAATGGGGTCTACCAAAGCGACACGCCGCGCGGCACCTTCCACTTGAAGGCGGCTTATGGCCCGTCATTCATGTCAGCCGACGGCGTCGGCGGCCGCTATTACCTGGCCTACTACGGCAGCGACTACCTGTTCCACAGCGTGCCGATCAACAATTATGGCTCAGGCGTCTACTACAACGGCTACCATTACGGCTACGGCGGCGTCGGCAGCGCGGCCCACTTGACCGTTCTGGGGACCAAGCCTGACTCCCATGGCTGCATCCGCCTGTCCTTGAGCGACGCCCACTGGCTTTACAACCAGCGCTTGGCTGGTCACCTCAAGGTTGGGACCAAGATCGTCATCAAGTACAAGTAAAACTACTGTTAAAAAGTAAGCGAAATAGTAAAGCTTTGCCGGCTTTACTATTTTTTTATCCTATTCTATTAGATAATAAAGAAAATGCATCAGCCTGCCAAACAGTAATTTTGGTTAGGGTGAAAAACAGGCAGCAATTTTAAAGTTTGGTTACAGAAGGGCGCTTTAATGGCAACTGCTTGCTTGATCTGCTAGAATAATTGATGCATGTGTATTGAGCACGAAAAAACGATAGAGAAGAGAGAGAAAAATGAACAAGGCCTACAAGCGGATGGGGATGGCGCTGATTTTGGCGATTGTGGCGCTGATGATGATTCCAGTGTTCCAGCCTTTGCCGCACGCGCAGACAAAAGACAAGCCCAAAACAACGCAGAAGCGCAAGAAGCAGCAAAAGAAAACTGACGATGTTTTTGCTGACCCTACCGACATGCGGCCAATGACTGGCAGATACTACCTGTATCCCAGTGAGACCAAGCGCAAGTACCCGGACCTGCGCAAGTACAAGAACGTCTGGTTCAAGGTCCCAATCAGCAAGTGCCGGGCCTATGTGATGAGCGGGGACAAGGTGATTTATGTCATGTACGCTTCAGCCGGCAAGGTTACCAAGGGCCGCAGCCTGACTCCGCTAGGCACTTTCCATGTGCAGAATGAAAGCGGCGAGCAGTTCATCAATGCCAACGGCGTTGGCGCCCGCTACTTTATTTCCTTCTACCAGCATGGGGTTTATCTCTTCCACTCAGTGCCAATCAACAATTTCGCTTCCGGTGAGCACGTCGGCAGCTACTACTATGGCTACAAGAACGGGGCTCACTTGACTACTCTGGGCAAGAAGCCGGACTCTCACGGCTGCGTCCGCTTGACCGTCAGTGATGCCAAGTGGATCTATACCCAACGGCAAAATGGCGGCATCAAGGTGGGAACCAAAGTCGTCATCGCCAAGTAGGCAGAGCTTTCAAATACTGTGAAAGATATAACAGATTTTTTAAAAGTGAAAAATGCGCAATAGCCGTCCGCCAGCCGCGGGCGGCTATTTTACTAGGGGCCGTTTTCATTTCCCAAGCAGCAAGCTTTAACAAAGTGCAAAAGAGTCAAGATTTTGTTAAAAAAACGCTTTCAAGGCAGATTTTGTTTGCTCAACTATTCATTATTAGGGTACAATAGATCCTGTAAGAAGCTTAGGAGGTAATTTTATGGCTTATTTCGTTAACGGTAATGACATTTTTAAGAAGGCTCGTAAGGAACACTACGCTGTTGGTGCCTACAACACTAACAACTTGGAATGGACTCGCGCACTTCTTCGTGGTGCTGAAGAAACCAGAACTCCATTGTTGATTCAAGTTTCAACTGGTGCTGCTAAGTACATGGGTGGCTACAAGCTCGTTAAGGACTTGGTAGAAGACTCAATGGACTCAATGAACATCTCAGTTCCAGTTATCTTGAACTTGGACCACGGTGACTACGACTCAGCTGTTGAATGTATCAAGCTTGGCTACTCAAGCGTTATGTTCGACGGCCACGCTTTGCCAACTGAAGAAAACTTGGCTAAGACCAAGGAAATCATCAAGCTGGCTCACGAACGCGGCATTTCTGTTGAAGCTGAAATCGGCAAGATCGGTGAAAACCAAGGTGCCGGCGAACTTGCTTCAGTAGAAGACGCTAAGGCCTTCGTAGCAGCTGGCGTTGACAAGCTGGCTTGCGGTATCGGCAACATCCACGGCGTTTACCCAGAAGGCTGGACTGGCTTGAACTTCGACCGTCTTAAGGAAATCGCTGAAGCTGTTCCTGAAACTCCACTTGTATTGCACGGTGGTTCAGGTATTCCTCAAGACCAAATCGAAAAGGCTATTTCTTTGGGTATTTCAAAGATCAACATCAACACCGAATTCCAACTTGCATTCCAAGCAGCTACTCGCAAGTACATCGAAGAAGGCAAGGACCAAGACAAGAGCAAGAAGGGTTACGACCCACGCAAGCTGCTCTTGCCAGGTACTGAAGCAATCACTGCCTCAATGAAGGAAATGATCAGCTGGATGGGCACTCCTTCAATCGACGACAAGACTGCTGACGCTTCATTCGACAGAAGCTCACTTAACGAAGAATAATCAGCGATTTTCTTCGGGGACAGTGTTTTAGCTAAGCATTGACCAGATCCCGCTGAAGCAGACATCAAAGGCATTTGTTCTTTGATGAGCCGCTTCAGCGGGATTTTTTTAGTCTAAAAAACGAAAAAACGCCAAAAATAATGATAGTTATAAATTCATTGCAATAGGTGATCGCTGGCAAAACGGCTGACCAAGTGGCTATGCAAAAATGATGAAAATGCCTGCAAACGTTGACGTAATCGCTTTTTTCGGAATAAGTCAGCCAAAGATCGGCTGGTAGATTTGGTCGGCTGCAGCTTTTTTCAGGAATGGCTGAGTGTTTTTGCAAAGGAACTGATATAAATTAGTAATGAAAATATAAAAGCCCCTTTTTCACCTGCTTGGGAAAGGGGCTTATTCTTTGGGATGCGGATTGGCTAAAAGACATGAATCGCGCCGTATTCCACGTCTGTAGACTGTCAGCATACAGCAAAAATAAGAAATAGGCCAGCCAGTTGCTTAACTGTTAGGTGAAATTTGAAATTGCTATGATTGCTAAAAACTAATGAGAATTTCACAAAAAGTGCTTGCCCAGCGAATCTGAAAGGATTATGTTTATAACTAGAGAAATAAAAGCGGATTACCTTAATTTTAGACAAAGTTAGCTTGCTGTTTAATTTGATGTTATCTGCTATTTTTATGTTAATGAGCTAGTTGAAAACAACCGAAAGCCGAAGAAATCATCCAAGTCCAGCTCCAGTCCCAGCACCAGAAAGGGAGTGCCGACCAAACCGGAATATCCTGGCCAAGAGCAGACCAGCAAGCATCAGTCTGCCAAAGGCTCCAGCACCCATGGCTTGGTCAAGACTTTGCCGCAAATGCCACGCCTGCCGCAGACTGGCCAGCTCAACTGGCCGGTTAGCTGCTGGCCCACAATCTAGTTGAAGATCACGCTGCCGGCAGTTCAGCCCAAGCAGTCGTGCAGAAGCTGAAAGAACAGAGACCTCAAGAAAACGGCCAGCAGGACCAGAGCACGATTGAGGTGCGGGGAACCGCTTATTGCGGCTATCTCAGCTTCCCCAAGCTGCAGCAGACCCTGCCGGTCGCCAGCAGGTGGCGCTTCAGCCAGCTGGAGGTCTCACCGGCCACTTATACCGGCTCTGCTGCTGACCGCGACTGGGTCGTGGCCGGGCACAACTTCGTGAACCACTTTGGCCGCTTGAACCAGCTGCAGGTCGGCGACAAGGTCTATTTCAAAGCTGCCAGCGGCAGGCGTTACGTCTACCGGGTGGCAAAGCTGGAGGTCTTGAAGTCGACGGCTATTAGCAAGATGGTCAAGAGCAAGTACGATCTGAGCCTATTTACCTGTACTTATTCCGGCCTGACCCGCTTCACGGTCAGATGCCGCTTATTGCAAATCAAATAGCAATCCATGAGCAATCCAATTTCGCGTTGGATTGCTTTTTTGCTGAACAAAATTTGGTCTAGTCAGCTCTTTAGGCTATAATAGCCATATTTGAATCGTCAAAAAGGATTTAGAACCGCAAGCTTATCTTTGGTCTGCTGGCAAAAGGACCTGGACCGGGTCAAAACTGTAAGGCTTGATGAAGGAGAGCCGCCAGCCGGCCAGCTGCAGCTCTTGCCCTTCAGCATAGCGGGGATTGTAGAGGGGGTCACCTACGATGGGGCAGCCCAGGCTGGCCAGGTGGACCCTGATCTGGTGGGTCCGGCCGGTCTCCAGGCTCACCAGGAGCTTGGCGGAAGCCGTGCCTCTTTCAAGCACTTGGTAGTGGGTGACGGCCCGCAGGCCATCTGGGCGGACCATTCTTTTTCTTTGGTCATTGGGATCTTGGCCAATGGGCAAATTAATCGTGCCGGAGTCTGGCAATTTTTGTCCCAAGTCAGTTAAGTCGACCGTGGCCAGGTAGTCCCGCTTCAAAGTCTTTGACAGCAATTGCCGGTTCATGATCGGGACCACGGCCGGATTCTTGGCGACCAGCAAGAGGCCGCCAGTCAGCATGTCCAGGCGGTGGATGATGTAAGGACTCTGGCCCAGGTAGCTGGCACAGTCGTTCAAGGCGGTTCCGTTTTCTCCCTGGTTGGGGTGGGTCTTTTGCCCTTTAGGCTTATTGATGACCAAAAGGTTCGCGTCCTCGTAGACCACTTCTGGCAGCCGGCCGCTTGGCGGGTAGGGTCTTTGGGCAGAGGCAACCTGGTCCAGGTAAAGGTCAATGACCTCGCCTGGCTGGACCAGCTCGTTGAAATTCCGGTAGCTGCCGTTGATGAGGACTTGTTTCTCAATGCGCAGAAAATGCCGCCACTTGCGGGGCAGCAGCAATTCGCGCAGGAGGTCGCCAACGGCTTCTGGCGTCTTGCTTTCGGGGTAAGTCAGAGTAAAATGATAAATCATGCTTGGGTCATCTCCGTCTTTCTAAAAATCAATTTAAGAAATCAATAACTTGCTGCCTCCTGATCCGGACCTAGGCAGCATTTATGCTAAAATCTACTTGTTATAGCTAAAGGAGCAGATAGTAAATGGAACATAGGCGCAACAGGCAAGAGAACAAGAGCAGTCAGCCCCAGGGGCATTGGCTGCGGCGCTTCAACCACCGCTTTCAAATCATCCGCTGGCTGATCCTGGCCATCTTGAGCGTAGTTCTTGTCACATGTACTTATTATACCTTTAAGGTGAAGACTGCCAATCTTTCCAATTTGGAAGCCTCCCTGGCCAAGACCACGGTGATTTATGACAATCAGGGCAAAAAGGCGGGTTCAGTTTCTTCCGGCAAGGGCAGCTACGTCAGCTTAAGCAAGATTTCGCCCAATATTCAAAAGGCCGTCGTCTCCACGGAAGACCGGACTTTCTGGACCAACCCGGGTTTTAGCGTGAAAGGGATCATGCGGGCTTTTGCCTCATATCTCGTCCACCACGGGAATATTTCCGGGGGCGGGTCGACCATCACCCAGCAGCTGGTCAAGAACTCAATTCTGACCCAGCAGCAGACCCTGTCGCGCAAGATCGCGGAAATTTTTTACGCGGTACAGGTCACCAAGGTCTACTCTAAGAAGCAGATTTTGACCATGTACCTGAACAATGCCTACTTTGGCAACGGGGTCTACGGGGTGCAAGACGCCAGCCGCAAGTACTTTGGCAAAAACGCCAGCCAGGTCTCCTTGGGCGAGGGGGCCACTTTGGCGGGGATGCTGCGGAGTCCGTCTTACTACAATCCGATTGACTCCATGTCCCACGCGACCAGCCGGCGGAACCTGGTTCTGGAATTGATGGTTGAAAACCAGGCCATCAGCCGAGCACAGTGCCAGGCGGCGCAAAAGACCAGCTTGGTCTTAAAGGATACTTATTCCGCCAAGAGCGGCTACAAGTATCCCTACTACTTTGATGCCGTCATCGATGAAGCGGTCAACAAGTACCACATCAGTGAAAACGAGATTATGTCCAAGGGGCTGAAGATCTACACGAGCTTAAACCAAAACTACCAACAGGCCATGCAGACCAGCTTCAAGAACCAAGCCAACTTCCCGGCCAGCGCGGCTGACGGGACCAAGGTCCAGGGGGCCAGCGTGGCCATGGACCCCAAGACTGGGGCCGTCGCGGCCTTGGTGGGCGGGCGCGGCAAGCACGTCTTCCGCGGCTACAACCGGGCCACCCAGATGCGCCGGCAGCCAGGGAGCTCCATCAAGCCCCTGGCCGTCTACGCGGCCGCGCTTGAAAAGGGCTACCACTACGACTCAAAGCTTTCCAACAAGCGCCAGTCCTTTGGGAAGAACAATTATTCACCAGTCAACGTTGACAACCAGTATTCTGACCAGATCACCATGTATCAGGCTATCGCGCAGAGCAAGAACGTGCCAGCGGTCTGGCTTTTGAATAAGATTGGCGTTTCGACCGGGGTCTCCTACTTGAAGAAGTTTGGGATTACCGTGCCAAAGAGCGACCAGAACCTGGCTTTGGCCCTGGGCGGCCTCTCGACTGGGGTAAGCCCCATGCAGATGGCCAGAGCCTACTCAGCTTTCGCCAATTCCGGCAAGCTGCCAGACAGTTCCTACCTGATCACCAAAATCACCGACGCCTCCGGCAACGTGATTGCTGAAAACCGCGATACCGGCAGCAAGCAGATCATCTCGGCGGACACGGCCAAGGAAATGACTGAGATGCTGCTGAGCGTCTTCCGGGTCGGGACCGCCGTCAACGCCCAGCCTTATGGCTACTCCGTTGCCGGCAAGACCGGGTCCACGGAAGTTTCTTTTGCTTACGGGACCAAGGACCAGTGGATCGTCGGCTATACTCCTGACGTGGTCGTTTCAACCTGGGTTGGCTTTGACAAGACTGACAAGACCCACTATATGCAAGGAATTTCCGAAACGGGGATTACCTCCCTCTATAAGGCAGAAATGCAGGCTCTTCTGCCATATAGCAAGCAGTCGTCCTTCAAGGTGCAAGCTGCCGATTCCATGGCCAGCTCAAACGGGACCGCAGGCAAGTCCAGTGCAAGTTCAGAGGACTTTGGCAGCAAGGTCAAGCAGTCGATCTCAGATGGCTTAAATAATGCCAAGAACAAGATCAACTCATGGTACAATAATTTTAAGAACATGATGGGCAAGTAGCCCAAGCTGGCAGAATGCCGGTTTAAGCAGAGCATAGGAGAAAAATATGGTAAACATTTTTGATTCAGCCAACCAAGTAGCCGAAGACTTGAAGCAGACCCAGGAATTCGTGGCCTTAAAGCAGGCCATGGCAGCCGTAAAGGCCAATCCGGACAGTCTGGCCCTGTTCAAGGAGCTGGACCAGGCCCAAATGGAGATCATGGAAGCCCAAGCCAACGGCAAGGCCTTGACTGACGAGCAAAAGGACCACTTTGAAAGCTTGAACAGCCGCGTCTCCCAAGACGGGACCCTGCAGGGGATGCTTCTGGCTGAGCAGCAGGTCTACACCCTGCTCAATGAAGTGCAGAAGAACATCGGCAAGCCATTGACCGATGAATACGAAGATTTGAGAAACGCATAATGAAATTCATTCATTTTGCTGACGCGCACTTAGATAGTCCATTTCGTGGACTATCTTTTTTGCCAACAGACGAATATGAAAGAGTCCGCGCTTCCGCTGACGAGTCCCTCACGCGGATCGTGGACCTGGCAATTGCTGAACGGGTGGACCTGGTCTTAGTGGCCGGGGACAGCTTCGATTCAAACAAGCCATCGCCTGCCAGCCAGCTCTTCTTTGCCAAGCAGCTCCAGCGCCTGACCGATGCCCAGATCCAAGTCGTCATGATTTTCGGGAACCATGACTACATGCAGGCCAGCGACCTTCTGGTCAAGCAAAGCCCTTACTTTAAGCTGCTGGGCGACGGGCAGGAGGTCGAGCGAGCCGATTTTGTGACTAAGAGCGGTTTTAAGTACAGCGTGACCGGCTTCTCTTATGCGGAAAACCATATTGAGGAGGACATGATTCCCCATTTTCCGCCCAGAGGCAGCGAATATGCCTTCGGCTTGATGCATGCCGCGCAAAAGGCAGCCAGCGGCAATGTTTACGCGCCATTTGCCTTAAATGAGCTCAAGGACCTGCAATATGACTACTTTGCCTTGGGCCACATCCATGCCGGCCAAGTGCTGGCGGATGATCCCTGGATAGTTTACCCGGGAAATATTCAAGGGCGCGATATTGGCGAACTTGGCGGCAAGGGCTGCATCTTGGGCACGGTTGATGAAGCCAGCGGGAAAACCACGATTGACTTCAAGCCCACGGCCTCAATCGTCTGGCGCCAGGTCAGCCTGGAACTCGCGGAGAGCTTGAGCAAGAGTGAGCTCGAAGCCAGAGTCGTTAGGGAACTGGCGCAAAAGTGCCAGGGCAAGACCTACTTCTCCTTAGAGTTGCGGGGGACGGAATATCTGACTGGCGACCAGCTGGAATTCTGGGCTGATGAGCATGCCTGGGAGGGCGTGTCCCAGCAGCTGCCGGCTGACTCACGCCTGGTTGACGTCCGTTTTGCCGTTAAGGGCGTGGTCAAGCTCAGCGGCAGCGACCAGGAAGCCTTTAAGACGGCTGAAGCAGAAGTTCTGGCTGACGAGCAGCTGAAAGCAGCCGCCAAGACCTGGCTTAAGAAGGACCAGCTGGCCCAGGAATTATTTGCGGATCCGCAATTTATCGCTGGCTTAAAGCAATTGGTCAAGGTCAAGCTGGCCGAGCGGCTGGCGGGACTTAAGGGGGAGATCGACAAATGAGACTGAAGCAGATCAAGATGCGCAATTTTGGCCAGTTCAGCCAGCAGACCTTTACCTTGCCTGAGGGAAACCTGGACGTCTTCTTTGGCCCCAATGAGGCCGGCAAGAGCACCACGGTAGCCTTTATCAAGCAGGTCATGTTCGGCTTCAACTTGAAGAATACCGCCTCCAGCTTTTTTGAAGATTACGAGCCCTTGTCCAAGAGCTATCCAATGGGCGGAAGCCTGGTCTTTGAGGCTGACGACGGGGAATATGAATTGACGAGAACCTGGAGCAAGGGCGAAAAGCCAAAGACCGGGAAGCTGACCGTCTGCAAGGATGGGCAGGAAGTGCCCGAGAGCCTGTTTTTTGACCAGATCCAGAATATTGACGGCGGCTTCTACGCTGACAGCTTCATTTTTAATGAAGACCTGCTCCGCCAGGTCACTGGCCTGTCGGAGGGCGAGATCCTGGAGAACATTTACTACTTGGGGGCAGCGCAGAGCAGCCAGCTCTTGGCCATCCGCCAGGACCTGGAAAAGGAGGCCAGCAGCCTCTTTAAGCCGACCAGCCACAAGATGCCGGTCAACGTGGCTTTGGACAAGGTCCAGGCTGACCGGGCGCAAGCCGCGGCCGCGGGGGAGGAGTTTGACGCCTATAAGCAGCTGAATGATGAGCTGCTGCAAGAAGAAGGCAAGGCAGCCAAGATTGCCAAGCAGATCAGCGAGCTGGAAGGCGAGCTGAAGAAGCGCGAGAAAATGGCGGAACAGGTCCAGAACTACCAAAGCTACTTGGAATTGAAGCAACAGGTCAAGGCGGTTGACTTTGACGAAGAAGGCTACCAGCAGGCCGTCAAGCTGAATGCCCAGGTACAGACCCTGCAGGCAGCTATTGGCAAGGAGCAGGCCAGCCTGAAGCCGCTGGCGCGGGACTTGGACCTGCCAGAAGAAAGAAAGCAGCTGAGTGCCTTTAAAAAAGCGGCCGCGGAGTTTGAACGCAAGCTGGCGGCCGTCAATGACCAGCTGGACGCCTTAGCCAGCAAGCAGGCCAGCCTGCTCAAGCTGACGGCCAACTTGAACAAGGTCGTATCTTTGACGCCGGATGAGTTCAACCGGCTGCACGCGGATTGGACCAACAGCCGGCAAAAGGAAGCCGCGGCAGACGACCAGCTGAAGCAGCTGGCAAGCCAGACCGATAAAGCGGATGAAACGGCAGGAGCGGCAAAGAAGCCAAATCTGCTGGTCTATGGCGCGCTTTATTTGCTTATTTCCCTGCTCATTGCCTTTATTGCTAAATCGCCGGTCCTTTTGGCCGTATTAGTGGCAGTTGGCCTTGGCCTCTACTTCTGGCAGGCCGGCAGGCAAAAGCAGGCCCAGGCCAGCGGACGGGCCGAGCAGGCAGCGAAAGCCGAGCAGGCCCAGCGCTTGCGCCAGGAGCTGCTCGATGAAGAGGAGGCCTTTGCCCGCCGCTACGGCTTCCGGGCCAGTGACGTCAATTTGGATGACCTGGTCAGCAGCTACCGCGATTTTGTCATCAATGCCACCCAGGTCAAGGAGCTGCAGGATAAGCGCGAAAGCCTCGCGGGCAGCTTGGAAGCTTTGGCCAAGCAGATCCAGGACTGGACTAAGACGCCAGTGCCGCAGGATTTGGCGGCTATTTCCGGTCAGCTGGAAGCGGCAGATGAGCAGCTGGCCCTTTATGAGCGCCAGCAGCGGGACTTTGACCAGGCCAGCGCCCAAGTGGCCAATGACCAGAAGCTGCTCCGGGAAGTCGACTTGCGCCTGCAAAAGCTTTTGACCAAGGAAAAAGTCAAGAGTCTGGATGAATTTACGGAAAGGGCCAAGGAGCAGCGCCGGCAAGCCAGCCTGCAGGCCCAGCTGACCGCAGTTAAGAATGCCTTGGGCGAGCAATTGGCGCGCTTTGAAGCCGGCGGCTTTGATGCCAGTCAATTGGCGGCAGCCACGGCGGAGTTAAGCCAGCAGCTGGCTGAGGCTAAGCGGCGGCTGCAGCTTGAGCAGCAGGCGATCTCTGACCTGCATGCCCGCCGCGGCCAGTATGCCGATTCGGCCAAGGTCTTTGCCCTCAAGCAGAACCTGGCCAAGGATGAGGCCCAGTTCAAGAAAGACAGTCAGGACTACCTGGCCAGCCTGCTGGCCGGCCAAGTCATTGGCCGGGCTCTGGATCTGGCCTCAAATGACCGCTTTCCGAAGATGCTCAAGACGGCCAAGGACTACTTCAGCCTGTTAACGGGCGGCCGCTACCTGGACATTATTCTCCCGGAGAAGAAGTCCAAGCGGACCCCGCTCAAGGTCGTCAGGGCCGACAAGAAGAAGCTGCCGGTTGAATACCTGTCAAGAGGGACCCAGGAGCAGCTCTATTTTGCCCTGAAGCTGGCTTTTGTCGTGCAGATCGAGGACAAGATCGACTTGCCGGTCTTGATCGATGATTCATTCGTCAACTTTGACGGCAAGCGGACCGGCTATATTGCCGGCCTGCTGGCCAAGCTCAGCCAGGACAAGCAAATTTTGGTTTTCACGGCGCGTGAGGACTTGGCGCGGCAGTTAAGCGACGCGCCTTTAAGGTATGTGAAGGAGGACTAGCGTGCTGAAACGTCTGCTAGATTACAACGAGGGAGAAGAATTCGACCTGATTCTGATGCTGAAGAGCTCTCAACTCAGACAGGACAAAAAGGGGCGTCACTACTTATTGCTCCAGTTGGCCGACTCATCCGGCACGATCCGGGGCAACTACTGGAATGCCACCCAGGAAGATGCCAGCCGCTTTTCGGCGGGAACGGTGGTGGCCTTGTCGGGCATGATTGAGGAATACCGCGATCATGACCAGATCAAGATTTTTTCCATGCACCCAGTTGGCGCTGATGAAAAGGTGGACATGAGCCAGTTCGTCCAGACGGGCCCAGAAGCACCAAGCGACATGAAACAGGAAATTCAGGCCTTCGTTGACCGGATTGACAATCAGACCTGGTCAGATTTGGTGACCTACCTGCTCAAGAAATGGGATAAGCGCTTTTTTGCCTACCCGGCAGGCAAGTCCAACCACCACGCCTTCAAGGGCGGCTTGGCCTTTCATACCCTGACCATGCTGAGGGATGCTGACGGAATTTCCAGAAACTACCCAGAAGTCAACCAATCATTGCTGTTTGCCGGCTGCATTCTCCACGATATGGGGAAGGTGCTGGAACTTTCCGGCCCGGTGGCCACCCAGTACACGACTGAAGGCAACCTGATCGGCCACCTGGTCTTGATTGATGAGCAGCTGGTCTTGGCGGCCCATGACTTGGGCATCGCGCCAGATTCAGAAGACCTGCTGCTCTTGCGGCACATGGTCTTGTCTCATCATGGCCGCTATGAGTACGGATCGCCTAAGCTGCCAGCCCTGCTGGAGGCTGAGCTGCTGCACCGGATCGATGACCTGGATGCCGCGGTCAACGCGATCAGCAATGAGCTGAAGGGCACCAAGCCTGGCAGCTTTACGCCGCCAATGATGGCGCAAGACGGCAAGCGCTACTACCGGCCAAAAAAAGATGAAAATCTGGACCGCTTTAATAAATAGTGGTCATGGAGGCAAAATATTTAAGCAAAGCAGGCCAAAGACCTGCTTTTTTGTTAGCCTTGCTTATTTTTGCAAACTTTCAGGCAAATTTGACGGCCTGGCTTGATGGGCGGAATTAAATTTGCTTTAACATTTTAACAAAAATATCATTTTGCAGAAAGGACAAGAACGATGAACTTGTTGACATCAAACAATGTGAACTTCTTTTATGGCTATGCTTATTTCGAGTAAGCGTCCGCTGAGTACGGACGCGAGACGCCCGTATCTCAGCTAGCCAATTGTTTGATGTGCCTGCTGGATACAAGATCAATCCAGCCTGGCCGTGAGATGCGTTTAGCTCTTGACTATGAAATAAACCACCTGGATTGAAGGATGTCTTCAAACGGGTGGTTTTTATTTTAGTTTTTTAGTAAAGAGTGAACACGATGGGAATTGTATTGGTAGGCTTCATGGCATGTGGCAAGACGACGATTGGCGAGCTGCTGGCCAAGCGTCAGGGCGGCTACGGCCGGGGCGGAGATCAGCTTGGTCAACCTGCAGATCCTGGATGCCGACGGGGTCTTGCCGCTGGTCTTTGGGCTGATCGTGACCGGGCCAGAAAGATCCTGGCCGGCCATTTTCCGGAAGTTGGACAAAACTAAAAAAGCCAAAGAAAAAGAGCAGCGTCAGTTGACGTTGCTCTTTTTGCTTTACTTCATTTTGCCGCGGGCTTAGTTGCCTGAAGCAGAGGTTGAGGCTGAACTTGCTGAAGTGCTTGCTGAAGGGTTCAGGTAGCTGGAAAGCAGGTTCTTGCTCTTCAGGTCCTTGTCCTTGATTTCAACATTGGCCTTCTTCAAAACCTTGCCGATGATCTTGGTCATCGTGTTTGAGTCGGCAGCCCAAGTTTGGTAGATCTGCTTGTCGATGAACTTCTTGTGGCTTGCGTATGAGCCCTTCGGAGCTACCTTCAAGACCTTGATGACTTCGTAGCCAGATGAGGTCTTGACTGGAGTAGTAGTGTACTGACCTTCCTTAAGCTTCCAAGCTGCCTTCTTGAAGGTTGATGACAGGGAAGTGTCGGTTGAGTCGAAGGCTGCCAGCTTGCCGCCTTTGCTCTTGGTTGCAGTATCGGTTGAGTACTTCTTAGCCAGAGTCGCGAAACTGGTGCCGCTCTTCAGCTTCTTGATGACCGTTTCTGCGTCAGCCTTGCTTGAAGTTGAAATGTGCTGAACGGTTACATCAGGGGTGTAGCTCTTCCACCACTTCTTTTCTTGGGCAGTTGAAACCTTCTTCAGGTCCTTCAAAGCCGCGATTGAGTACAAGTTGGTGGCCAGGTTCTGCTTGAAGCTGTCAGTAGTCAAGCCGCTGTAGCTCAATACGCTGCTGAAGCTTGAGCCGTATTGCTTCTTGTACTTGTTGTATTCGGCGTTGATCTTCTTTGAAGATACCTTGTCGCCGTATTGCTGCTTCAAGGTCCGGTAGATGATCAGGCTGACCAAGGTTGATTGGCCGGCTGAAGTGTTCTTCATTTGCGTGTAGTACTCATCCTGAGTGATCTTGCCGCCCTTGTAGTTGACAACGGTTGGGCTGCTTGAGCAGGCTGCAGTGGACAGACCGATTGCAGCAGTTGCAGCCAATACGACGATTCTCTTCAATTGCTTGTTCATAAATGTATATCTCCACATCCTTAATACGTACTGGTAACTAATATACCATATTTTAAGCAGTTTAGAGCCGAATGCAGAAAACTTCATGAAAAAGTCACTATCTTAAAAAAGATTTTAAGATTTTGCCACATTATCTGCTAAAAAATGCCGTTTACCGTTGCCAATGCCAAGGATCCTTGTGCCAAGCCAAAAGCTCTTCGTATTGGTCTTTGGTGACCGTCTTGGCGATTTCCTGCTCAATCAGTTCCCGGTAGTTGAGCAAAGGCGCGAACTTGGTGTCGGCCTTCTTGAAGTTCTCGTCCGCGTCTGGCAGGAGGTAAGTGAAAATGGAGCTGACCCCGTCAACCTGGGCCCCTTCCTTTCTAATGGCTTGCACGGCCGAAAGGACTGAGCCGCCAGTTGAGATCAGGTCGTCGATCAAGACGATGTGGTCATTTGCGTCAACGCGGCCTTCGATCTGCCGGCCCTTGCCGTGGTCTTTTGGCTTGGAGCGGACGTAGATCATTGGCAGGCCCATGACTTGGGCAACCCAGGCAGCGTGCGGGATGCCGGCGGTTGCGACCCCGCCGATCACCGTGACTGCTGGGAATTCCTGCTTGATCAGGGCGGCCAGGTTTTCAGCGATGGCTTGGCGCAATTCTGGGTAGGAAATCGTTTGCCGCAGGTCAGTGTAGATTGGTGAGTGCATCCCGCTGGCATAGACGAATTCGCTGTCAGGTGAAATAGTTACGATTTTCTTGGCGATTAATTGGCGAATGATTTCATTGTTGTCCATTTTAGTTTTCTCTCCAGTCTTGCAAAATCTCTTGGTAGGCCTTGGCTGGGTCAGCGGCCTGGGTGATTGGTCGGCCGACGACAATGGCGCTTGACCCGTTCTTTCTGGCTTGGGCAGGGGTAGTGACCCGGGCCTGGTCGTCTTTCTGGTAGTTCTTGGGGCGGATGCCAGGGGTGACGAACATAAAGTCGTCAGGGAATTCTGCCTTCATCCCAGCCACTTCCAGGGGCGAGCAGATGATCCCGTCGGCGCCGGCTTCCTGGGCCTGGTGGGCCAGGGCCTTGACCTCATCTTTCAGCGGCAGGCTGCAGTGCTGCTCATCTTTTAAGACTTCTTCTGAGATTGAGGTCAGCTCCGTGACGGCCAGCAGCTTCGGTACTGGCTTGCCAGCCGGCGTTCCGGCAATCAGGCCTTCTTTGGCGGCCTTGATCATCTCCTTGCCGCCCAGAGCGTGGACGGTCGTGCAGTAGACGCCCAGCTTGGCCAGCTGCTTGGCTGACCGCTTGACCGTGTTGGGGATGTCGTGCAGCTTCAGGTCCAGGAAGATTTTGAAGCCTTTGGCTGACAGTTCACGAACGATCTCACTGCCATATTGGTAGAACATTTCCATTCCGACCTTGACGTGGATTTCCTGGCTGGGATCCAGCTGCTTTAACAGGGCCCACATGTCTGCTTCCTTGTCAAAGTCCAGGGCAATAAATAATGGTTTGGTCATTGCTACTCCTTAAAAAAACACCGAAAAAAGCCCGCCAGAGTCTAAAGAGACCCCAGGCGGGCATACGGGTGCATACAAAATACTTTTGTGGTGCTTGTGGTCTCTCTGTACCATTTAAAGCTTAGTTACATGAATGCTAACACGAACAATTTAAAAAATCAAGAGCAAATCGCCCTTGTGTTTTGGGATTTTTTGTAGGATAATTTTGACGAATTTCAAACAAGTTATAAATTTGCAAAAGAGCGCTTTTTGGGAGGACAAAATGGCTAATGAAATCAATTTATCCGTCAAGCTGCCTGGCTTGAACATGAAGAACCCGGTCATGCCAGCCAGCGGGACTTTCGCCTTTGGCGATCTGCCAGAGAACTTTGACTGGGACCAGCTGGGGGCCATGGTGATCAAGACGACCACCCGCCACGCGCGCACGGGCAACCCGCAGCCGCAGATTGCCATGCTCAAGGATGGGGTCATGAATGCCGTGGGCTTGACCAACCCAGGCGTTGAAGTGGTCGCGAAAGAAAAGCTGCCGGCCTTGCGCCAGAAGCACCCGGACCTGCCAATTCTAGCCAGCGTAGGCGGGGAGAGCGTGCAGGACTACGTGGAGGTCGCTGAGATCCTGGCCGCCGGAAAGCCAGATGCGCTGGAGCTGAACCTGTCTTGCCCGAACGTGTCTGAAGGCGGGATGACCTTTGGCGTTCATCCAGAAATGGTTGAGCGGGTTACCCGGCTGGTAAAGGAGCACGTTAATCTGCCGGTCTATGTCAAGCTGACTCCAAACGTGACCGACATTACTGAAATCGCCAAGGCGGCTGAACGGGGTGGGGCAGACGGCCTGACCCTGATCAACACCGTCTTGGGCCTGCACCTGGATTTGCAAAGCCGCCGGCCGGTCCTGGGCAACGACTTTGGCGGAGTATCCGGTGAAGCCGTCAAGCCTTTGGCTATCCGTATGGTTGCTCAGGTGCATCAGGCAACGGATCTGCCAATTATTGGCGTGGGCGGCATCAACAGCGCTGAAGACGCGGCGGAATTCATGCTCGCCGGGGCTTCAGCTGTGCAGATCGGGACCATGAATTTCTACGACAAGCTGGCCCTGCCGCATGTAATTGCCGGCCTGCCAGCCGTCTTGGCCAAGATGGGGGCCAGCGACGTCAACGAAATCGTGGGCCAGTGGCAGTCCAACAAGGAATAGCGGAAAACAGGCGAAAAAACAAAAACTACCAAGCCAGGTCAATCAAGGCCAGGCTTGGTAGTTTTTTAGCTGGGATTTAGTTTTCGCTTTGGTTCAAGTCCTGGTTGAGATCTTCGCTTAAGCGGTCGATCTTTTCCTGCAGGCGGGCGATTTCGTCGTTGGCTTCCAGCTTGAAGCGGTCAACGTCGGTCGTCAGGTCGTCCAGCATCTGCGTGGCGTTTGGCAGCTCTTCTGCCAGGCGCCTGCTTGCGTCGGCCGCCTTGCCGGCGCCGCGCTGGAGCTCTTCATGGGCTTCTTTGATGTCTTTGGCGTCCTTCTTCAAGTAGTCGCGGGTGCTGTTGCCGCTTTCGTCAGGCAAGAAGGCAATAACGGCGCCAGCCGCTGCCCCTAGGAGGAAGCCCAGGCCAAAATGCTTAAAGTCTGCCATGTCGCGTGCCTCCTTTTACTTAAAACTGGGCCTTGATGGCGTCAGCCACGGCTTGGTACTTGGCTTCATCATATTGGTCGGCGTTGTTGCGGGTGAAGAACTTGATGCCGTCGCCTTCCCAGCGAGGGATGAAGTGGATGTGGGAGTGCATGACCACTTGGCCGGCAACTGGGCCGTTGTTGCTGGTGATGTTCATGGCTTGAATTCTTGGGTTGGACTTCTTGATGGCGTTGGCGATTTCTGGAATGTATTGCAGGAATCTTTGGGCATCTTCAGCCGTGTAGTCAAAGAAGTTGACGATGTGCTTCTTTGGAACCATCAATACGTGGCCTTCGTTGACTTGGGAGATGTCCAGGAAGGCCTTGACGTCATCATTTTCAAAAACAGTGTAGCTGCCGATTTCGCCGCGGATGATCTTGCAGAACAGGCAGTCGTCGATTAATTCGTTTTCGCTCATGTTGGTACCTCTTTTGCTTGTATATTATTTTAGATTCTTTATGCCTTCATGCTATCATAAGACAAGGACAAAAACATAAAGAAAGATAGGAAAAATGACTTTAAAAATTGAGCATTTAACTGGCGGCTATAGTGGCACGCCAGTCATCAAAGATATCAATTTGACCATCAAGCCGGGCGAGGCCTTGGGATTGATCGGGCTGAACGGGGCCGGCAAGTCAACCACGATCAAGCATCTTCTCGGCCTTTTGCGCCCGCAGCAGGGGAAGATCAGCCTGGATGGGATCAGCCTGGTCACTGAACCGTCCAAGTTCAAGAAGAAGCTGGCCTACATCCCCGAAACCCCGGTCATCTACCCGGAGCTGACCTTGAAGGAGCATTTGGAACTGACCATGCTGGCTTATGACTTAAACCTGGACGAAGCTTGGGAAAAGGCCCACCGCCTGCTGAAGACTTTCAGGCTGGATGACAAGCTGGACTGGCTGCCGGTTCACTTTTCCAAGGGGATGCAGCAGAAGGTGATGATCACGGCCGCTTTTTTGGCGCCAGCCAAGCTGCTGGTGATCGATGAGCCTTTTACCGGCCTGGATCCCTTGGCCGTGGCCAACTTCATCGACTTGATCAGGCAAGGCAAGCAGGAGGGGAAAGAAATCCTGATGACGACCCACGTCCTCGCCGATGCCCAGCAGGCCATCTCCAACTATGCCGTCTTAAACCGCGGCACGATTGAAGTGGTGGGCACTTTGGACGAGATTCGCCGCCATTACGGCTTAAAGGCCACCGATTCCTTTGACCGCCTCTACCAGCTGCTTTACCAGGAGCAGAGCAATGCGTGATCTAGCAAAGAGAAGACTTGCTGCCAACCTGCGGCAGTCAGTCAAGTACCTGACTCTGGTTTTTAACGACTTTTTCGTCCTGGCCATCATCTTCATGTTCGGAGCCTTGATGTTCTGGTACGCCCAGGCAATGAAGACCATGCCCAGGAATTTGTGGTACTACCCCTTGCTTTTGGCCCTCATTCTCTGGCTGCCGACTTTAAGCGGGAAGCTGGTTACTTTGCTCCAAGACGCGGACCGGCAGTTCCTTTTGACCAAAGACGACCAGATGGAGGAGTACCTGGCCCCAATGCGCCGCTACAGCATGTACCTGCCAACCTTCCTGCTGGCCTTGACGGGCGGGGTGATGTTTCCCTTTGCCAGAATCAAGCTGGGGATCAGCCCGCTGAGCTACCTGCTCTTGCTCTTGGGCCTTGGCGCGGGCAAGTACTTTGACCTGCTCTGGACCAGCCGCCACTTTGATTTTGACCATGCAATCGCCCGCGGCCTCCGGCTTGCCCGCCTGGCCAACCTGGCTGGCTTGCTGGCCTTGCTTTGGCTTGGCCGGAATTTTGCCTGCCTGCTCTTAGCCGGCAACTTGCTGGCCATTTTGCTGGCCAGCAGGGGCAAGCGCCAGAAGCTGTTTGACTGGCAGTACGCGATCGACTATGAGCGAAGCAGAAAGGAAGTCGTCTATGCCGCCTTCTCCATGTTTACGGACGTCCGCGAGCGCAAGATTCAAGTCAAGCGGCGCAAGTACCTGGACTTCCTCTTGCCAAAAACGTGCAAGCGGGAGACGCCAAACAGCTTCTTGTACCGGCGGACGCTTCTGCGCGACCCGGAATACCTGAACCTCTTGGTCCGGATGACGGCTTTTGCCATCCTGCTGACGATCGTGGTGCAGAGCCCTTACTGGGTCCTGGGCTTAAGCGCCCTGGTGCTCTACTTGACCGTCTGGCAGCTGCTGCCGCTGGGGCAGGCCTATGACAAGAACGTCATGTACCGGGTCTACCCGATCACGCGCGAAAAGCGGGGACAAGACCTGCGCCGGGTCTTGGGCGGGGCCGTTTTCCTGCAAGCCGCGCTCCTGGCCGTCTGCTGGCTCCTGCTTTTGCCAGAGCACAAGCTCTTGTGCGCCTTAGCCATTATGGCCTGGGCGGCCATCTTGGCCGGCCGTTACCTGCCATGCAAGACGGCGGAAGAAGACAAGCGGGCCAGATACCGGGGAAAAAAGCGGGGCAAATAGTCCGCGAATAGGTTAAAATGCTAAGATAGCAATTTTTTTACGAAAAGGAAGAACATACAGAATGCGTTTAAAGAACAAGCCATGGGCCAACCAACTGATCGATGATCACCCAGAAGCCGCCTTGGACCGGCCGGATCCCGAGGTCAAGATTGACTGGGACAGCCGCTTTGCCAAGAAGCAGCCGATTGAAATCGAAATTGGCTCGGGCAAGGGCCAGTTCATCACCACCTTGGCCCAGCAGCACCCGGAAAAGAACTTCATCGCCATGGAAATCCAAAAGACCGCGGCCGGCATCATCTTGAAGAAGAAGCTGGATGAGGGCCTGGACAACCTGCAGATCCTTTGCGCCGACGCGGCCAATCTGGTCGCCTACTTTGGCCAGAATTCCACCAACCGGATTTACCTCAACTTCTCCGATCCTTGGCCAAAGACCCGCCATGAAAAGCGTCGCCTGACCTACCGCAGTTTCCTGGAAGAATACCGGCAGGTCTTGACCGCTGACGGGATGATCGAGTTCAAGACTGACAATGCCGGCCTGTTTGCCTACAGCCTCAAGAGCATGAACAACTTCGGGATGCACTTTGACTTCGTGTCCGTTGACCTTCACCATGAAAAAGAAGAAATCGTGGCCGCCAACATCGAAACCGAGTACGAGCACAAATTTGCCTCAAAAGGCAACCCGATCTACTGCCTGCACGCTGATTTTTTGGACAAGGACAGATAAATCGGGTAAAATATCCTTAAAAAGATTTCACTTATAAAAAGTAAGTAGGAGGGCAAAATGGAAGATTACCAAGTCGTTGACAAAGAAAAGCTGGCTGACTTGACCAAGAGTGGCCGCACCGTGGTAGAATTCAGCGCTGACTGGTGCCCGGACTGCCGTTTTTTGGATCCGGCCATGCCAAGCATTGAAGCCGACTTCGCTGACAGCCGCTTCATCAAGGTTGACCGCGACGGCTCCATTGACTTGTGCAAGGAAATGAACATTATGGGAATTCCTTCATTTGTCGTCTACCAAGATGGACAAGAAATTGGTAGACTAGTTAATGGAGATCGCAAGAGCAAACAAGAAGTAGAAGATTTCTTGCGTTCTGTTGACTAAATAAGAGGGGACAGTTAGATCCATGATCACTAGTATTAACAAGATTAGTTATCCAAACACCTTGATCGTTATTTTGGCGCAAGGCGAAGGTGCAAGCAATTACGAAGAAAAGCCGGACGTTACGCGCGTGACTGACAGCAAGGGCAAGCTGACTGGTTTCAACTTCTTTAACGTTGACAAGCTTCTTGACTACGACAAGCTGCCAAACGGCCAAGTAAAGCTCAATGCTGATGAAGTTGCCGCTTTGAACAAGAAGCTGGCGGAAGTCGGCTTTGACGACCAGCTGGAAGTTTCCAAGCCAACCCTGGTTTACGGCTACGTTAAGACCTGCGAGGCCCACCCGGACTCAGACCACCTGCACGTGACGACCATTGACGTTGGCGACGGCACGGACCACCAAATCGTCTGCGGCGCGCCAAACATTGCCCAAGGGCAAAAGGTCGTCGTTGCCTTGTCAGGCACTTTGATGCCAGACGGCAAGCAAATCTGGCCAGGTGCCCTGCGCGGCGTTGAATCAGACGGCATGATCTGCTCAGCCCGTGAACTGGGCCTGGCTCATGCTCCGCAAAAGCGCGGCATTATGGTTGTGCCTGACACCTTTAAGGTTGGGGATGAATTCGAACCAACCAAGTGCGACGAATTGCTCGCCAGCGGTGTGATTACGCTGTAATCGGATATTTAACCCAGCATCGGAAACGGTGCTGGGTTTTTGTTTTGGTGAAAAAATGGGTAAGTTAAGGTATAGGGAATCAAGTGAAGATAAAAGAATAGAGATAAAAATATAAGTTGAAGTTGAGTGACAACTTGTGATTTTGCTATAATTTTATAAAGGCAATAGACAAGTCGAGGAAAAAGAATGAAAAATATCAAATACTGCCCTAATTGCGGTCAGGCAGTTGAGAAAGGCGCTGCCTTTTGCCAGAATTGCGGGGCTAGCTTGAATCCACCGGAGAAAAGGGCTAGCCGGACTGGGCGTAAGAAAAGCAAAAAGCAGCAAAGGATCATTGCTACCGTTGCTCTCGCTATGCTGGCCTTTGCTGGCTACTACCTGTGGGGGAGCAGCCAGTACAGCAAGGACCAGCAAGTCGATTGGATCATGGCGGCGCTGGTTAGCCCAGACGAAGATGCCACGAGATACATTGTGACAGACAGCGCTACTTTAGCAGTCAACCATGAGAATCTGGCGCCACTCCAGAAGTTCTACAAGGAGCACCAGACCGCAGCTAACCGGATGGGGCAGAACTTTAAGGCGGGGGACAACAAGTATGGCGACTTCCGCTTTGTTCAAAGCGGTCATTATGCTGGGACTTTTTCCGAAATACAAGCTGCAGGTCAGGACTTATCAGCCGGCGGTGGTGACCAACCATGAGGGCTCGCAAGTGACGGTCAATGGGGAGAAGATCGGAAAATTGACAGCTAAGGGCGAAAATGCCTATACCAAGCGGCTGGGGCTGATATTTCCTGGGAAATATCGGCTAAAAGTGACCGCGGAAGTCGAAGGTCGCAAGCTTTCTGCCAGTTCGACGGTGAATATCAACAGCGATGACACCATTAACTTGAACATCAGCACTGAGACTTTTACGGTAAAAAGCGTGCCAAATGGGGTAGTGTATGTCGATGGGCAAAATGTCGGCAGCTTGGATGATAGCGGCGAGTTGACCCTGAAGGACTACCCAGTGACCAAGAATATGAGCCTCTATGTGGCCTACCAAAACGGAGACAATTTGGTGCAGTCTAATCCCGTGGCTGACCTGGGCAGCGCTTTTGCAGAGGCCAGTGAGGGCTATGATACTAGTGATATTTATTACAGTGACCTAGCTAGCGATGACAGCAATGATGCTGTGACGACCCAGGATGATGGCTACCTGATTCAGCCTAAGTGGGCAGGGTTAGTCGGAAAAAGTGCAGCCGAGAGTTTGTTTGATACGAATTACAACGATCCGGACCCAGACCGCTTTGTCGGCGGGAGTTCAAATAGCGGCTACCAGCAGATTAAGTCGGAAAATAACCGGTGGGATGAGTCCGATAAGATCTTGAGCTATTCGCAAACTGCGACGGTGTCAGCTGTTTATCCATTGAGCGACACAGAAAGTCAGGCCATCTACCGGATTGATTACACCTTCGTTCATGAAAGTGATGTCCATGAGCAGATTTTTGAATATAGTGGCGTGGTTGAGAAGTCAGGGGATGAGTACCTGATCCAGTCTTTAGGCGGTGCCAAGAAGATATCTGATACTACGACGTAGAATTAAGGATGGATGTTTAGCCTACCCTTAGCTTTTAATAGTAAGATTAGATAAAATTAATAGTGTGAAAATGTGAGAGTGAAGCAAATGAAAGTTAGAAAGATTATAGCAGCAGTGTCTGCTGTAAGCGCAATATTGCTTGTTGCTGGATGCAGCGGTAATTCGCAACAAGATTCTGAAAAAACAGTGAAATCATCAAAGCAGAGCAGTAAGAAACAGTCCTCAAAGAAGAAATCTAGTAAGAAAAAAGTCTATAAGGCAAAACTGGTTAATAATCAGTCAGCTAAATCTAGTGAAAGTTCTTCGTCTGAGTCTAGTTCATCCAGTTCAAATAGCCAATCATCTGCCAGTTCTTCCAGTTCATCTAGCAAACAAAGCCAAAAGTATACTGATGAAGAATATGCAGCAGCGGTTCTAATTACTGGTGAGAATGCAAAATATGGATTTGGTGATCAAAGTATTTTTTCACAATCAACTAAAGCGGACAATGTCTATTACTATCAGGGACAGCCGGGAAATCCACACCAAACTCGGATTACTGCAAATGCCAATGGTGTTTATGTTGAGTATGATATTAACTTTGCTCACCCAAATGGGATGTCCCAAACGACCTTTAGCAAGACAGAATTAGAGTCAACGCTAGCTCAAGAAAAGACGAAAATCGATTCCTACCTAAGTAGCCAACAAAGTAACTAATAATTTACTTGATCTACCAAAAGATTGTGAGCATCAGATTGGCGTTAAAGAAAATATAGATAAATGAAAGCCTAGTACAAGTATGCTTGTACTAGGCTTTTACTTTTAATAAACGTGAGATTAATGTGAACATTACAAGGATTAGTAAAGAGAAATAATGTAGGTTAAATTTTTTACGCTGATTGTAAAATCAAATTGAACACTGTTCCGATCTAGTAAGTGAAAATCG
>NZ_JAOQBX010000014.1:0-44756 GCF_044902225.1 Lactobacillus sp. 23-2
TATCAAAATCATATAAAACTCCTTGACAAGCATCAGTAAGATTTGACAAAGAGCCATTTTTATTGCGTTAGAAAAGCGGGCTAGTTTTGTGTATCCAGGGAAGAAATGGCTTGACTTTTTTAAAATAAAGATTAAACTTTTCCGAGAAAACATTAACAAAAAATGAGGAGCTTAATCAAAAACAAAATGATTGAAATTGATCAATTGTCGTTTGACTACCGGACTTTCAGCAAGGAACCGGGCTTAAAAGGAGCTTTGCGGGATATATTTCACCGCCAGTACCAGGCGGTACCGGCCCTCAAGAATCTCAATCTGACCATCCAAGACGGTGAGATCGTCGGCTTGATCGGGCCAAATGGCGCGGGGAAGACCACCTTGACCAAGCTCTTGACGGGAATCATCCAGCCGAGCAGGGGGCGCGTAACGGTTGCCGGGATTGCCCCAGGAAGCCGGCAAAAGTAGCTGCTGCGGCAGATTGGCGTCATGTTTGGCCAGAAGTCGCAGCTGTCCTGGAATCTGCCGGCGGCCGACACCTTGAACATGCTGGCGGCCATCTACCAGCTGAAACCAGACCGCTATCAGCAGCGGCTGCAAGAATTATGTGCCATGCTGGACATCAGCGAGATCATCAAATTGCCGGTCCGCAAGCTGTCACTGGGCCAGCGGATTCGCTGTGAACTGGCCTGCTCATTGATTCATGATCCCCGTTACCTGTTTTTGGATGAGCCGACCATCGGCTTGGACCTGTTGACTCAGGAGAAGATCTATGACTTTTTAAAGGAAGAAAATCGCCTGCACCGGACAACGATCATTTTAACTTCACACAATGTCCGCGATCTTGAGGCCTTGGCTAAGCGGCTGCTGATTTTGAGCAAGGGCGAGCTGATTTTTGACGACAAACTGAGCAAGCTGCCCCTGCAGATTAAGCAGGCTGATGCTTACTGTCTGAAATATTGGATTGGCGACCGGGCAGACGTGCGTGAGGAAGTCATTCATGATCCTGGTCAGCTGTTCGCGAAAATGGAAGAATTTCGTCCAGAACAGATTATTTCTTTGAGCAAGACTGGGGTCTCGGTAGAAGACGTAATCTTGAAAATTTACCAAAGAGAAAAAGAATGAAAAAATATTTGCCAGTTTATTATTTAGGTTTGAAGAACAGCTTGGTCTACCGGGCGAATACGGTGATGAAGCTGGCCTTGCAGCTGGCCAGCCTGCTGGTCACGATCCTGATGTGGAGGTTTATTCTCGCGGAAGGCGAGAGCTTCAGGCAAATGGCCCGCTATCTGCTGGTCACGAACCTGGTCAGCCTGATTTTTACCACTGGTCCGGTCTTTCAATTCGCGGATATGGTCAATACTGGGAGCCTGTCAGTCTATTTGACCCGGCCACTGTCCTTATATTGGTATCTGTTCAGCTATAACGTGGGCCTGCAGACCCCGCTGCTCGTGCTTTATCTGCTTTTGCTGCTCTTTTTGCTGAAAAGTGCTGGCAGCCTGTTCTTATTGGCGGTCTACCTGCTTATGAGCAGTTTGATGTTCTTTAGCCTGATGATGGCCTTGGCCATGCTCAGCTTTTGGCTGCTCAATATGTGGCCCCTGCGCAGCGGCATCAACGCGATCTATCTCCTGCTGGGCGGCCTGTACTTTCCTCTGCGCCTGTTGGGACCAGCTTACAAGTATCTGCAGTACAATCCTTTTTCATTAGTGACCGACTTTCCAGCCCGGCTGCTGACGGCTTCAGTCAACGGACGCGAGTTTGGGCAAAATTGCCTGGCCGTCGTGGCCTGGCTCTTGCTGAGCCTATTGCTGGAACAGGTGCTTTTTAAAAAGGGAATCAAGACTTTTGAGGGGGCAGGAGCATGAGCACGATTAAAGCTATTTGGCAGCAAAGTCTGGAAGAATTTTTGATTTACCGTGGCACCAGCATTATCACTTTTATTTTGGCCGCGGTCTTTCTGCTGATCGAGCTGTTTACTGGGAAAGTTTATTTCAGCCAGGGCGAAAATCTGGCGGGCTGGACGGCCAACCGTTATTTCATCATAATCAGCTTCATGAATAGCGCGGTCTACCTGTACAACTTGTTCTTTATCTTGGGTCATGAAAGCCTGGGGGACGACATTTTGGAGGGCAACCTGGACTATCTGCTGGTCCGTCCCAGCTCAAGCTATTGGCTGGCTGTAGGACGGAGCCTGGACGTGCCAAGCTTTTTCAACCTGCTCTTGTCAGGCGGTCTGCTTGTCCACTATCTTTGCGTGGAAAAAGCAGGGGGGAAAGCAGCATTGGTGGCAGGCATGGTTGTCCTGACGGCGTTTTTAATCTTTCTATTGAACCAGCTTTGCTTGACCCTGCTATTTTGGTTTGAAGGACTGACTGCCCTGGGCGGGATCGTGGAGGACCTGGTCAGTCTTGCCGCCCGGCCCAAGCAGATCTTTCCGCGGATCATCCAGCAGCTCTTTACTTGGCTGATTCCGCTTTTGCTGGTCAGCAACCTGCCGATCGACTGGCTGTCAGGCCACGGCGGCTGGCTGCTCTTGTACCTGCTGGCCTTTTTGCCGTTGCTCTACTGGCTTTCGGTTAAGTTTTGGCAACGGGGGCTGCGGCACTATTCCTCAGCAAATTAAAGAAAAGTCATTGATCAAATCAGTCTTGGCAGACTGCATTGACAAGCTTGGTATGCCTAAAAATCGAGCAGCACTTTTGCGCTATTACGATATCAGCGCCGAAGACTCTCATGAGATCGAAGTGAAATTAGCCCTTGACGGGCAATCTTAGACCTAGTACAATAGAAAAAGTTGAGAACAAGAAGAAGCCCCCGCTTCTCGCCTAAGTTAATGAACCTCTGGGCAAATCGATATTTTCTGTTGATTTTAAAGGCGGGCTTTGATTACCCGCTTTTTTCTTGTCCTCGAAATTAACATGGAGGTGAACAGTTATACCACAGAAACAAAACAACATGATCCTCAACGAAAGCATCCGTGCTCGTGAAGTTCGGCTGATCGATGCTGACGGCAAGCAGGTTGGGGTTGTGTCAAAGAACGAAGCTCTGCGCCAGGCGAGCGATGCTGGCCTTGATTTGGTTTTGATTTCACCAAATGCCAAGCCACCAGTTGCCAAGATTCTTGACTACGGCAAGTACCGTTTCGAACAACAAAAGAAGTTGAAGGAAAGCCGGAAGAATTCCAAGCAAGTCAGCGTCAAGGAAATTCGCTTGAGTCCGACGATTGAAGGCAATGACTTCGAAACCAAGTTGAAGCATGCACGCAAGTTCATTGAAAAAGAAGGCGCCAAGGTTCGTGTTTCGATTCGTTTCAGAGGCCGTGCGATCACGCACAAGGAGTTAGGACAACAAGTGCTGGAAAAGATGGCCGAAGAAACTTCGGATATTGCTGTTGTAACCAGCCGTCCAAAAATGGAAGGCCGTCAAATGTTTTTGGTGCTCAGTCCTAAGAGCGATAAAGACAAAAATAAAAAATAGTTAATTGGAGGAATTTTACCATGCCAAAGATGAAAACCCACCGCGCTTCTGCAAAGCGTTTTAAGAGAACTGGTAACGGCGGTTTGAAGCGTCACCACGCCTTCACTGGTCACCGTTTCCACGGCAAGACCAAGAAGCAACGTCGTCATTTGAGAAAGGCCGCTATGGTATCAGCTAGCGACTTGAAGCGCATCAAGCAAATGCTTTCCCAAATGCGTTAATTTACTATTTTTATTAATACACTAACGATATTAGGAGGATTTTCAGATGCCAAGAGTTAAAGGTGGTACTGTTACACGCGCACGTCGTAAGAAGGTTTTGAAGCTTGCCAAGGGTTACCGTGGCTCAAAGCACGTTCAATTTAAGGCTGCTTCTACGCAATTATTCGTTTCATACAAGTACGCATTCCGCGACCGTAAGAAGCGCAAGAGCGAATTCAGAAGATTGTGGATCGCCCGGATCAACGCAGCTGCTCGTCAAAACGGCTTGTCATACTCAAAGATGATGCACGGCTTGAAGCTTGCCGGCGTTGACATGAACCGTAAGATGCTCGCTGACATCGCCTACAACGACGAAAAGACTTTCGCCGCTTTAGCAGAAACTGCTAAGAAGGCTTTAGCTTAATCAACGAACGCTAAGAGAAAAGACACTCATCTAAGTTAGATGGGTGTCTTTTTTGTTTGAATATTGCCCGGAAACAGGAATGCTTGCCATCCGGATTGCCAGTAGCCGATAGCCACGATATAAAGCAGGCTGCTTCAAAGCCGAATTCATATGAGCGTTGTTTGCATCTGTCTTATGCTTCATCGTCAAGTGCTGACCGATGACCTTTTAAGGCAAAGACATAAACCAAAAGAGAAATGAAGGCTGCGAATGAGACGTAGTAGAAGAAGAGACTTTCATGGCCGATTGACCGCATGTATAAGGCGACGTATTGGGAAGTGCCGCCAAAAAGAGCGACAGTCAATCCGTATGGCAGGCCAACGCCTAAGGCCCGGATTTCACTTGGGAAGAGTTCCGCTTTGACGATGGCATTGATTGAAGTATAGCCGGAAACGATGACCACGCCCGTCAGCATTAGAAGAAATGCCTGCAAGGCAGTAGTTACATGAGCGAGCAAGGTAAAGAGCGGGACGGTCAAGAGAGTTCCGCCGATGCCAAAGAAAATCAAGAGGGGGCGGCGGCCGATTTTATCCGACATATGGCCAAAGAGGGGCTGCAGGGCGACCATGACCAAAAGAACCAAGAAGTTGATCAGGGCGACCGTTTCCTTATCCATGCCGGCCGAGTTGATCATGAACTGCTGCATGTAGGTGGTATAGGAGTAGAAGCTGATCGTGCCGCCCAGGGTCATCCCGACGACGATGGCAACTTGCTTAGGATATTTCATTAAAAGAGTGAAGCTGCCGGCCTGCTTGTTTTGCCTGTTTTTGGCAACGAACTGGGCGGATTCGTCCATGGACAGGCGCAGCCAGAGGACGGCGATGGCACCAAGGGCACCAATAATGAAGGGGATGCGCCAGCCAAAAGCGTAGAGCTGGTCGTCGGTCAAGATCTGCTGCAGGATGATTTGGACCAGCAAGGAGAAGAGCTGGCCAGCGATCAGGGTCACGTATTGGAAAGATGAGTAGAAGCCCCGCCGGCCCCGGCTGGCCATTTCCGACATGTAGGTGGCGCTGGTGCCGTATTCTCCGCCAAGGGAGAGTCCTTGCACCATCCGGGTGACGACCAGGATGATTGGACTGATGATTCCCACTTGGGCGTAGGTTGGGGCAAAGGCAATGATCAAGGACCCAGCGGTCATGATTGTGACTGACAGGGTCAAGGCAGCCTTGCGCCCTTTTTTGTCAGCAAACTGGCCCATGATCAAGGAGCCCAGGGGCCGCATCAAGAAGCCAATCGCGAAGACGGCAGCCGTTGAAAGCAACTCAGCGGTCTGGTTGCTGGCTGGGAAAAACGCAGCTGAGAAGTAGATTGAGAATGAAGCGTAAACATACCAGTCGAACCACTCAATCATGTTTCCCAGTGAGCCTTTGAAGATATTTGAGGCGATCTGCCATTCACCAGATAAGCTGCCGATTTTTTTGCTAGGAACTTCCATCATGTTTCCCTCCGTTTCTAAAAGATAAATAATGGATCAGCTCTTGCTGATGACTGTAACTATAGAAGCTTTGAAAAGGGGTGACAAGGGGGAGGTTATAACAAGATTGAAAATAAGTGATAAAGGGACGGTTGCTGTTGAAAAATAGAGCAATCGACATTTGCGCATAATATAGTTAAGTGGCACCTCCGCAATTTTGACAACGACAACTGTGATTATTAACTAAATTAAGTTTTTGAAAAGTGCTGCAGATTATGCTGTTCCTTTTTAGAAAAAATCGGTTTCTTGTCACTATAGATCACATCCGGCAGAAAGGACAAGGTTTGCCAGAGTGCTGAAGCCCATGCTATTGTGTGCTTTTTAGCTGCTGTGCATGAAAATCGCTGCCCCAAATTTTGGATAATACGGTTCTTTTTATGTCACTCCCTTAACTTAATGACATTGCTCTGAGCTAGATGCGCTTTTTCTTTGTTAAACCCCAATTTTTCTATATAATTAGGAGAGGCACTATAAAGAAAGTTCAAGGAGGAAACAATTACATGAGTGAAGAAATTCGTTGCATTGGCTGTGGGTCAGTCTTGCAAAGCCAAGACAGCCAGCAAGCCGGCTATCTGCCACAGTCAGCCTTGGCCAAGGTTGAAAGCGGTGAGCGCGAGGAAGTGTACTGCCAGCGCTGCTTCCGCCTGCGGCACTACAATGAAATTATGCCAGTGGAGCTGGACAATGACGACTTCCTGGCCCTGCTCAACTCTTTGGCTGCTAAGAAGGCCTTGATTGTGAACGTAGTCGACCTGTTCGACTTCTCCAATTCATTGATTTCTTCCCTGAAGAGATTTGTCGGCAGCAACGACTTTATCCTGGTCGGCAACAAATTCGACTTGTTCCCGCTCAACTCCAAGGAGTCCAAGATCAAGGACTGGATGCGGCAAGAGGCCAACCGGATGGGCTTGTACCCGAAGGAAATCTTTCTTATCTCCGCGGCCAAGAAGAAGAACCTGGATGAGCTGATTAAGTACTTGAACCTGCACAGCCAGGATCAGGACGTCTACTTCGTCGGCACGACCAACGTCGGCAAGTCGACTTTGATCAACGCCATTATCGACGAAATGGGCGACGTGCAGAACCTGATCACGACTTCCCGCTTTCCGGGAACCACTTTGGACCGGATCGAGATTCCGCTGGACAACGGCCACTTCCTGGTCGACACCCCAGGGATCATGACCAAGAAGCAATTGGCAAGCAAGCTGGATCCAAAGGAGCTGGACATTGTCGCGCCAAAGAAGCCGCTTAAGCCGGCCACCTACCAATTGCTGCCTGGAAATACGATCTTCCTGGCTGGCTTAGGGCGGATCGACTACCTGCAAGGGCCATCGACTTCCTTTACGGTTTATGCCTCAAGAAGCATGTATGTCCACCGGACCAAGACGGAGAAGGCTGACGAGTTTTACGAAAAGCATGTCGGCGAGCTGCTGACCCCGCCAGGTGCCAAGGATGAATTGCCAGCGCTTAAGGGGCAGGAATACAATATTAAATACCGAAGCGACGTCTTGTTTGCCGGGGTCGGCTTTATCACCGTCCCCGCCGGCTGCTTGATCAAGGCTTACACTCCGGGCGGAATTGGCTTAGGAACCAGAAGAGCTTTAATTTAGCATTTTTAATTAGAGGTTGATCATGGATTCATTAGTAGATTTCAGCAAAGAACCTGGCGTGAAGGTTCAAACAGAAGAAGACCACCGCGGCCGCGGCAAGCAGATCGGAATCATGGGCGGGACTTTCAACCCCGTCCACATCGCCCACTTGGTTGCTGCCGAGCAGGCAATGACCAAGCTGCACTTGGATGAGGTCTGGTTCATCCCGGACAATATCCCCCCGCACAAGGACGCGCCAATCAAGATTTCTGCCCGGGACCGGGCAACCATGCTGGACTTGGCAACGCGGGAAAATCCGCGCTTCCGGGTCAAGCTGCTGGAGCTGTTCCGAGGCGGCGTGTCCTACACGATCGACACCATGCGCTATCTGACCAAGAAGGCCCCGGAGAACACCTACTACCTGATCATGGGCAGCGACCAGGTCAACAGCTTCCACAAGTGGAAGGACGCTGACGAACTGGCCAAGCTGTGCACCCTGGTTGGCATCCGCCGGCCGGGCTACCCGCAGGATCCGCACTACTCAATGATCTGGGTCGACGCTCCCGACATCCGCCTGAGCTCAACCTATATCCGCCGGGCCGTGGCTACGGGGACCTCAATCCGCTATCTGGTGCCAGAGCCGGTGCGCAAGTATATTGAAGAAAAGGGGCTTTACCGTGACTAAGCTGGCATTTAAGGAAACCTATTCGCCTTTGACCAGCGATGAGATCATCGCTAAGGAAAAGAGCATGATGGACGAGAAGCGCTTCAAGCACTGCATCGGCGTTTCCAAGACGGCCCGCAAGCTGGCGAAGCTCAACGGCTATGATGAAGACAAGGCTGCCTTGGCGGGCTTCGTGCACGACTATGCCAAGCAGATTCCCGTGGCTGACTACGTGCAGGCCATCAAGGAAGAAGGCTTTGATCCTGACCTGCTCAACTGGAGCCGGGCCATCTGGCACGGGATCGTTGGGGCCTACTTCATCAAGCGGGACCTGCAGATCGCGGATCCGGAAATCCTGACGGCCGTCAACCGGCACACGACAGGTGACAAGGAGATGACCACCTTGGACAAGATCGTCTTCGTGGCAGACTTCATTGAGCCCGGCCGGGACTTTCCAGGGGTTGAGGAAGCCCGCGAGACTGCTTTTGCCGATCTGAATGCCGGGGTCGGCTATGAACTGGCCCATACCTTGGAATACTTGGCTGAAAAGCGGGCCAAGATCTACCCAAGAACCCTGGAAGCCTACAATGTCTGGGCAGTTGCCGCGGACAGTCAGAAGCAGCTGCAGGCCAAGGAAAGAGCCAAAGACAAGCAAAAACACCAAAAATAACAATAGGAGAAATTACATTTGAAGAGCGAAGAGTTATTAGACATCGTATTGAAAGCCATCAGCGAACGCCACGGTGAGGACACCGAGGCATATGACATGCGCGGGATCAGCATCCTGAGCGACTTTTTTGTAGCTACCAGCGCTTCATCAAGCCGCCAGCTGCACGCCATTGCCAACAGCGTGATCGAGGAATGCCACAAGCATGACTACTACGACTACCACGTTGAAGGGAACCACGACTCAGAATGGCTCCTGGTCGACTTGGGCGACGTAGTCGTCAACATCTTTACCGAAGACGCCCGGGCCTTCTACAACCTGGAGAAGCTGTGGGCTGACGGCAAGCGCGTGGAAATCGAGGAAGACTAGGCAATGAGCGTTGTTGGGATTATTGCGGAATATAATCCATTTCACAGCGGACATGAATTTCTGATGAACCAGGCCCGGCTTTTGGCCGGGGATGATCCAGTCATCGTCGTGATGTCGGGCAACTACGTCCAAAGAGGGGAAATGGCCATCTTGGACAAGTGGTCCCGGGCCAAGGCCGCCTTGGCGGCTGGGGCGGACCTGGTCTTTGAGCTGCCTTTTTCCTATGCGGTGCAGCCCGCGGACATGTTCGCGACTGGCGGTGTGGAGCTATTGACCAAGCTGGGCTGCAGCGACCTGGTCTTTGGGGTTGAAGATGCCAACATCAACTTTGAGTACTTTGGCCAGAAAATTGCCAAGATCCCGCGCCAGCGCCAGGACTTTGCCGATTACAGCCAGACTTATTCGACTCAGTACAATCAGATGGTTGCCCGGGAAGTTGGCCATGAGATCAGCGAGCCAAACTCCATCCTGGGTCTGGCCTATGCCGTGGCCAATGCCAATCTGGGGATGCCGCTGCATCTGCACCCCGTCACTAGAGTCGGGGCCGGGCATGACGACATTCTCCAGCGGGAAAAGGTCGTCCAGAGCGCCAGTGCCATCCGCAACCTGCTGTTGAACGGGGAAAAGGGCGAAGACCTGGCCCAGTGGCTGCCAGCGGGGGAAATTGCCGACATCAGGAAGCAGAGAACCCTGCCCAACTGGGACCTGCTGTTCCCGCTTTTGAAATATCGCTTGGAATCAGCGTCCATCCCTGAGCTGCAGCAGATCTACCAGATGAGCGAGGGGCTGGAGTACAAGATGAAGGCGGAAATTCACCTGGCCAAGGACTTTTCCGAATTCCTGCGCCACGTCAAGTCCAAGCGCTACACTTACTCCCGCCTGCGCCGCTTGAGCCTGTACGTTCTGTTGAACGTGACGACGAGCGACGTCCTGCACAGCTACGACGACGTTTCGACCATGCTTTTAGGCTACAGCAAGGCGGGCCGCAAGTACCTGAAGAAGGAGCGCAAGGATTTCGCGGTCAGCATCATTTCCAAGGTTGACCGCAAGAATTCCCAAAACGGAACCTTGGGCCTGCAGGTCAGAACCGACCGCTTGTTTGAACAAATGATTGGGGTCGACCAAAACTTTGGCCACCGCCCCCTGGAGGTAAACTAATGCTTAAACTGTCTTATTTTCAGATCAAAAACAGCCGTGAGCCAATGACCGTCGTGGATGCCGACTTGGACTTTGGAAGTGACTTCTACGAGCGGGCCAAGAACCTGGTCATTGACGTCAAGCAGGCCCACGTCAGCGGTCAGCTGTTTTACGATGAGCCCTTCGTAACGGCCAACTACCAGGTCAAAGCCGACCTGGTGGTGCCGTCATCGCGGAGCCTGGCGCCAGTGCCGCTGCAGCAGCATTTCTCTTTCGTCGAGAACTACTCCGACCATGAGCCGACTCAAGAAGAGAAGGAAATGGGTTTGTTCATCATTCCGCTCGCGGATGACGACATCGACGTGCAGAAGGCGGTTGAAGACAACATTCTCTTGAACATTCCGACCACGGTCTTGACCAAGGAGGAAGAAGAGGAGGACGTCTACCCGGAAGGCCAGGGTTGGGAAGTCGTGTCTGAAGCTGAATTTGCCGAAGAGAAGAAGGACAAGGTCAACCCGGCCTTTGCCCAGCTGCAGGGCCTGCTGGACCAGATGAAGGCTGAAGAAGACTCAGGCAAAGAAGAGTCAGACAAAGATAAGAATAATAATAAAAAAGACTAAAGCATTCTTGAATGAAGGCTGAGGCAAAATAAGTTCCAGCTGGAATTAATCCAGCCGGAACTTATTTTTTATTGGTCTCTTGTTAAAATTCGATTTTTGGGCTATGCTAGAATTATTAAAATTAGCTTTAAGATGAGACTTGTATTAATTAAAGCGACAATTGAAGAGAAAATAAACTTTCTGTTAGGGGAATTTGAAAACTATGGCGAAAATATTGATTATTGAAGACGAAAAGAACCTGGCCCGGTTCGTTGAATTGGAACTTCAGCATGAAGGCTATGAGACTGAAGTGCAGAATAACGGCCGCAAGGGGCTTGACGCCGCTTTGAATGAGGACTTTGACGCAATCTTGCTGGACTTGATGCTGCCAGAATTGAACGGGTTGGAAATTGCCCGCCGGGTAAGACAAGTCAAGACTACGCCGATCATCATGATGACGGCCCGCGACTCCGTGATCGACCGGGTTTCCGGCTTGGACCACGGCGCTGACGACTACATCGTCAAGCCATTCGCGATTGAAGAATTGCTGGCCCGCCTGCGTGCCGTCTTGCGCCGGGTCAAGATTGAAAAGGATGCTTCAAAGGAACAAGTGCCGCGGCAGAAGGTGGTCAAGTTCAAGGACCTGACCATTGAGACCGCCAACCGGATCGTCCACCGGGGCGATGGCAAGACGGTTGACTTGACCAAGCGGGAATACAACCTGCTGATGACCTTGATTGAAAACAAGAATAACGTCGTTGGCCGGGACCAGCTGCTCAACCAGATCTGGGGCCCAGAATCCAACATTGAAACCAATGTTGTCGAAGTTTACGTGCGTTACCTGCGCAACAAGATCGACATTCCTGGCAAGCCTTCATACATCAAGACAGTGCGTGGGACTGGCTACATGGTAAGAGATGAGGACGACAATGCCGAATAAGGGCAATGGCAAGAAGAGAGGGACCAGACGCGTCTCACTGATCGTGAGATGGGTCAGCATCGTCGCGCTGACGATCGCGGTCTCTTTTCTTGTTTTCTGCGGGGTTGTCTTCAATACGGTCAAGCAGGAATCCCTCACCCAGCAAAAGGACGTTTCAAACGAAGTGGTAACGACTTTGCGCAAGCGTCTGGTGGGGATTGACCGCGAATTGGAAATTACCAGCGTCATCCAGCAGCTGTCGCCGGATACCCAGCGCCTGCTGAACGGGGGGCCAACCATTCCCAACGACCAGAGCTCAAACAAGAGCTCGGTCTTCAGCGACAGCGTACTGACGACGATTACCAATCCTGACGTTACCGTGGCCATCTATAATCTGCGCGATGAGATCGTCTTCCATAACGGGGATACCGCGCCTAAACTGGTGAAGTTCTCGGGGAGCAAGAAGACGGTCGTCAAAGACGACAAGAAGGGGCAAAGCGTCCTTTACGTTTACCAGGAAGTGCGCAACCGGACCAGCGGCAAGCTGACGGGCTACATCGTGGTCAAGAACGTGATGACCAGCTACAACCGCTTGATCCACCGGACCGTGCGGGTCATGGCCTGGCTCTCCTGCCTGGGGATTCTGGCGGCAATCATCGTTTCTTATGTGGTCGTGCGCAACGTCGTCAAGCCGATCAAGATCATGTCCAAGGTGGCCAGAGAGGTCAACGAAGACCCTAACAGCTCGGTCAGAATTCCGGAGCTGCACCGCAATGACGAGCTGGAAGAGCTGGGATTGTCCTTCAACAGGATGCTGGACCGGATGCAAAAGTACATTGAGCAGCAGAAGCAGTTCGTCAGCGACGTCTCCCACGAGCTGCGGACGCCCGTAGCCGTCATTGAAGGCCACTTGAGCATGTTGAAGCGGTGGGGCAAGGATGATCCCCAGATTCTGGAAGAATCTATTGATGCTTCGATTTCAGAAGCGGAGCGGATGAAGCACTTGATTCAGGAAATGCTGGATCTGACGCGGGCAGAGCAGATCAGCGTCCACTATCCAAACGCGATTACCGAGCCAATGGAGGTCTTGACCAGGGTCGTAGGCGACATGGCCATGGTCCACCCTGATTTTGAGATCCACTTGGAAGTCTCGGACCTGGATCCGGAAACCAAGATCCAGATCTACCAGGGGCACTTGGAGCAGCTCTTGATCATTTTGATTGACAACGGGATCAAGTACTCAACCGACCGCAAGGAGATCACCGTTTCTGCCGGCCAGGCAGGCAGCGAGTGCCAGATCGTGGTTCAAGACTACGGCGAAGGGATTTCGGATGAAGACAAGAAGAAGATCTTCAACCGCTTCTACCGGGTCGACAAGGCCAGAACCCGGGAGAAGGGCGGCAACGGCTTAGGCCTGTCCATCGCCCAGAAGCTGGTTGAGTCCTATCATGGCGAGATCAGCGTGGAATCAGTCCTGGGCCAGGGAAGCCAGTTCAGAATCACCTTCCCAATCTTGAGCGAGTCCGACGTCAAGCGCCTGGAAGCCCGCCAAGCTGCCCAAGAGGCAGCCGGAGGCCAAGGAAATGTCTTGCCAGGTCAACAGAGCCAAGATGCTGGAAAACAAGAATAAGCGCCTTTTAAGGCCAAATAAAACAGCTCATGCATTGCATGAGCTGTTTTATTGTCTGCTGACAAGCTTTGCTTGTCAGCTTTATTTATGTTTATTGCGCTGCTGCTTGCCTTGGTTGCGCTTGCGCAGGTCTTGGTGCTGCTTGGAGTCAGCGACTGACTGTTGGCTCTTGGCAGCTGGCCTGTTGATGATGCTGTCCAGCTTGGCCTGGGTAACGACTTCCACGATAGGCTTGTCTTGCAGCTCTTTCTCAATCCGCTTCTTAGCATGCGGCTGAACGATGAAGGTCGTGATCAGCTGCTGGATGACCATCACCAGGTTGCCGACTGCCCAGTAAAGGGCCAGGGCTCCGGAGAAGGACATGGAGAAGAAGAAGGTCATGATTGGGTTCATGAGCAGGGTAGCCTGCATGGTCTTCTTCTGCTCTTCAGGGATGCCGATGGTTGAAATCCCGCTTTGAGCCAAAGCCAAGAGGGTGGCGACGATCGCCAAGAGCATGGACTTGTCATACAGGGAAATCCCAAAGAAGGTGGAGTGGGCCAAGGCTGAGGAATAGGCTACGGCCTGGTAGATCCCAATCATGATCGGCATTTGGATCAAGAGGGGCAGGCAGCCCATGCCGCCAGTCAAAGAGATGTTGTTCTTGGAGTAGATCTCTCTTTGCAGGCCGCTGAGCTCCATCTGCTGCTGGGGCGTCAAGCCTTCGGTCTTCAAGGCCTTCTGCAGCAGGGCCATCTGCGGCTGGATGCGGTGCATCTTTTCCTGCTGGGTAATGGCCTTGTGCTGCTGGTTCAGCATCAACGGCATCAAGATCAAGCGCACGACCAGGGTGATGATGACGATCGCCCAGCCGGCCCCGCTGGCTCCGCCAATGGCGTGGCTCAGGTTGACGGCAATGTGCTGCAGGGGCAGGCCGATCCACTTGTAGACCCAGTAGTAAGGACCAGCCGTTGGCGCCTTCATGACATTGCTCTTGGACGTGCTTCTTTGACACGCTGACAAAAGCAGCGTCATGGCGGCTAAGCCAGCAGTTGGCAAAAGATATTTTTTGATTTTGTTCATTTCGTATTAACTCTCCAGATATTTAGGCTACCCTAATATAATACATGAAAAGAGTGCAGTTGTTCCATTTCCGGCACGATTTCTGTATCAATTCGGGAAATATGGGCAAAATGCGCTGCCTTGCCCAAGTCCTTGGTGAAGGCGTCAAGCTCGCTTGGCTCGCCTTGCACCACGATGGTGACCGAGCCGTCAGGATTGTTGCGCACCGTGCCCGGCAAGCCCATTTCCTGGGCCTGCATCTGAACTGCCCAGCGGAAGCCTACCCCTTGAACGACGCCGTAAACCTGCATTTTTCTAGTTTCCATATTTGATCCCCCTCAGTTTTATGATTTAATTTTTTTGCAAGTTCGATTAGAATAGTATTTCTAAGGAGTATTTTATCATGCAAGAAATAACATCTGTCAACAACCGCTTAATTAAGTCCATTGCCAAGCTGGACCAGAAGAAGTACCGCGAGGAAAGCGGCTACTACCTGATTGAGGGCTTTCACTTGGTGGAAGAAGCCCTGAAGGCCAAGGAGAAGTACCAGTACCTGCTGGCTACGCCGGACGCGGTCAGCCGCTTGGACCAGGACTATGATGAAGACAAGCTGGTTAAGATCAACAGCGCCGTGGCCCACCATTTGAGCTCAACCAAGAACTCACAGGAAATCTTCATGACGGTCAAAATCAACCAGCCGGACCACTTCGACTTCACTTGGGGCAAGTGGGTCCTGCTCGATGACCTGGCTGATCCGGGCAACGTGGGGACCATCATCAGAACGGCTGATGCCGCTGGCTTTGATGGGGTGGTCTTGTCGCCAAGGACGGTCGACCTTTACAATCCCAAAGTTCAAAGAGCCATGCAGGGGAGCCAGTTCCACCTTTCTTTGCTGAAGTACCCTTTGGCCAGCGCCATTGAATCCTTCCGCGCGGCGGACATTCCGGTCTATGCCTCAATGCTGGACCGGGAAGCCAAGCAGCTGCAGGACTTTGACCAAGTGCCGCAGCTGGCCTTGGTCATCGGCAATGAAGCCCATGGGGTCAGTCAGGACGTGGCTGAGCTTTCCGACGAGAAGCTCTATATTCCGATCAAGGGCCAGGCTGAATCGCTCAACGCGGCCGTAGCCGCTGGGATCATGATCTATTACTTCTCCTAGGCTGGACGGGTCTGTTTAGGCTTTTCACTTGTATTTGGTAAGTTGATTATGCTTAAATAGGATCATAAATCAGAATGATAATTCTTAGGAGGAATCTATATGGCGGAAGCTGCTGAATTAAAGGACAGTCCCTGTGACTGCGTCCCAGCGGAAAACTATGAAATGTGCCAGCGCTTTGTCAAGGCGTTCGAGATTATAGGCAAGAAGTGGAACGGCTTGATTATCAGCTCCCTGTGCGATACCAAGGCCATGCGCTTCAGAGACCTGGCCCATGCCGTTGGCGCCTGCTCTGACCGGGTGCTGGTGGAACGGCTGCGGGAACTGGAGGCTGAAGGGATCGTCAACCGGTCCAAGGATGAAGAGCGCAAGATCGTACTCTATACGTTGACCCCAAAAGGCGCGGAATTGAAGCCGGTTTTTGAGCAAGTTCACCTTTGGGCGGACAAATGGGCTTAAAAGCTGCTTGCATTCGGCTTGATTTTGCCTTATTATTCTAATTAATTACTAAGAACAAGACTAGTAGCAGGGCCCAGCTTTGACAGGGAGGCTTCTTGGTGAACTGAGAGGAAGCTAAGGCAAGGCTTGTGAATTTCATCTTGCGAGTAGAATCTAATCAATTCCGGCGGCCACCGTTATTCGGCAAAGAGCGTAGGCACCTGTTGGTGCCTAAACTAGGGTGGTACCGCGAAGCTTCGTCCCTTTTTGGGGGGCGGAGCTTTTTTTGTTGAAAGGAAATTAGTTACATGGATTTATTTGATCGATTGAAAGACCTGCGTGAGCAGGGGCTGGAAGAAATCAAGGAAGCTGCTGACGAGAAGAGCTTGAACGACGTCCGCGTCAAGCTGGTCGGCAAGAAGGGCGAACTGACCCAGATCTTGCACCAAATGAAGGACGTTGCCCCAGAGCGGCGCAAGGAAGTGGGCCAAAAGGTCAACGAGCTGCGCGACGCCTTCAATGAGAGCTTGGCCCAAGCCAAGGATGAGCTGGTACAAAAGATGATCGAGCAGCGCCTTGAAGCTGAAAAGATCGACGTCACTCTGCCAGGCCGCCGTCAGCACATGGGCTCCAAGCACCCGATCCGCATCATCCAGGACGATTTGGAACGCTTCTTCATCGGGATGGGCTACCAAGTCGTGCAAGGTCCTGAAATCGAAACCGAACACTACAACTTCGAAATGCTGAACCTGCCAAAGAACCACCCGGCCCGCGACATGCAAGCTACTTTCTATGTTGACGTTGACCGCCTCTTGAGAAGCCAGACTTCACCAGTGCAGGCCCGGACCATGGAAAAGCATGACTTTAATAAGAGCGACCTGAAGATGATCTCTCCAGGCAAGGTCTACCGCCGTGACGATGACGATGCCACCCACTCCCACCAGTTCATGCAGATGGAAGGGCTGGTAGTCGGCAAGAACATCGCCTTGAGCGACCTGAAGGGGACTTTGGAACGCGTGGCCAAGCACGAATTCGGTCAAGACAGAGACACGCGCCTGCGTCCAAGCTACTTCCCATTCACTGAGCCATCCGTGGAAATGGACGTTTCCTGCTTTGAATGCGGCGGCAAGGGCTGCGCAATCTGCAAGAACACCGGCTGGATTGAAGTTCTGGGGGCCGGCATGGTGCACCCGAACGTTCTGCGCGCCGCCGGCATTGACCCAACCGTCTACTCCGGCTTTGCCTTTGGCCTGGGGCTGGACCGCTTTGCCATCTTGCGTTATGGCGTTGACGACATCCGCGACTTCTACAGTGATGACGTCCGCTTCTTACAACAATTCCGTCAGGAGGAAGATTAATGTTAGTTTCATACAATTGGTTGAAAGATTTCTTGAACATGGAAGGCGTAGATCCCTACGCTTTAGCTGAAAAACTGACCCGGTCCGGGGTTGAGATTGCCTCCACGGTTCACCCGCAAGCCGGCTTGAGCAAGCTGGTCGTTGGCCATGTCTTGACTTGCGAGCTGATGGAAGGAACCCACCTGCACAAGACCACGGTTGACGTGGGAGAAGAGGAACCTAAGCAGATCATCTGCGGGGCGCCAAACGTTGCTGCTGGCCAGGACGTGATCGTGGCGCTGCCAGGCGCCCACATTGCCGGCGGCCACAAGATCAAGAAGGGCAAGCTGCGCGGGGAAGTTTCCGATGGGATGATCTGTGGCTTGCAGGAAATCGGCTTTGCTGATGCCCTCGTTCCGCCAAAGTATGCTGACGGCATCTTTGTCTTCCATGAAGAAGGCCTCAAGCCTGGTGAAGAAGTCTTCAAGGCCCTGGGGATGGATGACTACATTTTGGACTTTGACATTACGCCAAACCGGGCCGACACCTCATCAATGGAAGGGGCAGCCTACGAAGTCGGGGCTTTGATTGACCAAAAGCCAAAGATTGAGGACGTCGTTCTCAAGGAAGACGGTCCAGACTGGACTGACGGCTTCACGGCCACTGCCGACGTCAAGGTCGCGCCAAAGTACTACCTGAGAAAGGTAACTGGGGTCAAGATTGGCGAAAGTCCGCTCTGGATGCAGACTCGCCTTTGGAACGCCGGCATTCGTCCAATCAACAACGTCGTTGACGCCACCAACTACGTCATGCTGCTGACTGGCCAGCCAATGCACGCCTATGATGCCGCTATGTTCAAGAATGGCCGCATCGACGTCCGTCTGGCCAAGGAGGGCGAAAAGCTGCAGCTGCTCAATGAGAAGGAATTGGACCTGGACCCAGAAGACGTGGTGATTACCGATGGCGAAAAGGCCGTTGGCCTGGCCGGCGTCATGGGCGGCTACAACTCAGAAGTTACTGAAAGCACCACTGACGTGATTCTGGAAGCCGCGGTCTTTGACCCAGCCTTGATCAGAAAGGCTGCCCTGCGCCACGACAACCGGACCTATGCTTCCGCCTTGTTTGAAAAGGGCATCAACTGGGACAACACCCAAAAGGCCCTGGACGCCTGCGCCTTGATCCTGAGAAACGACGCCAACGGCACGGTCTGCGCCGGTGAAGTCAAGGCAACTGACGAAAAGCGCGATCCGGTCGTAATCACCACGACTGCCAGCCGGACCAACAAGCTCTTGGGGACCAACCTGTCAATGGACGAGATCGTCAAGATCTTCCACAAGCTCAACTTCGCCATCACGACTGACGGCGACAGCTACACGGTCACGGTGCCAAACCGCCGCTGGGACATCTTCATTGATGCTGACCTCTTTGAAGAAGTCGGCCGCATCTATGGCTACGACAACATCAAGTCAACCCACCCGGAAACCGGCGAAATCTCCGGTGGCTACACTGAAGAAGAAACCAAGATCCGCCACCTGCGCAACCTGGCTGAAGGCCAAGGCTTGACTGAAACCATCAACTACTCCTTGACCAGCGATGAAATGGCCACGACCTTCGTCAAGCAGCCGCTGCCAGCAGTCAAGGTCAACTGGCCGCTGAACTCATCCAGAACGACCATGCGCCAGAACCTGATCTGCGGTCTGTTGGACACGATTGCCTACAACTTTGCCCGCAAGCAGACTGAGTTGCAGCTGTTTGAAAACGCCCGCGTCTATGACAAGGCCAACGGTGAATACAATGAACACGAACATCTGGCTGCCGCTTACGTTGGCAATGCCGGCCAAAGCAACTGGCAGCACCAGGATGAAAAGATCGACTTCTACTACGTCAAGGGGCAGCTGGAAGACCTCTTGGAAATGGTTGGCATCAGCAAGGGCATTGAATACCGGCCAGAAGTCGTCAACGGGATGCACCCAACCAGAACTGCTGGCATCTACATCAACGATGAATACGTTGGGCTGATCGGGCAGATCGCCCCAGTTTTGACCGTCAGCGACAAGAACTTCGCCGGCAAGGAGATCTACGTTTACGAACTGAACCTGGAAAAGATCCTGCCTTTGATGACCAAGGGCGTCAAGTCAGTTCCAGCGCCGAAGTACCCAGCAGTTGAACGCGACCTGTCAATCCTGGTTGATAAAGACGTGACTAACGCGGCGGTCGTCTCCGCGATCGAGGACAACGCCGGCAAGTACCTGGTCAAGGTTGACGTCATCGACGTCTACGCTGGTGCCCACCTGCCTAATGGCAAGAAGTCACTGGCCTACCGGTTGACTTTCTTGAACGAAAAGGACACTTTGACTGATGAAGTCGTAAGCAAGGCCATGACTGAAGTCCAAAATGCCTTGGAAGAAAAAGTGGACGCAACTATTCGTTAATTGTTGACTTTCAAGTGATAAAACTCTAATATTTAACAATGCAAAGCGTTGAAATAAAGGAGAATTTTTAATATGCCTGAAAAAAGATATGAAATGACTGCCGAAGGCAAGAAGCAATTGGAAGAAGAATTGCACAACCTGAAGTTTGTTAAGCGGCCACAAATCGTAGAACGTTTGAAGATTGCCCGTTCATACGGTGACTTATCAGAAAACTCTGAATACGACGCAGCTAAAGACGAACAAATGCGTCTGGAAGAAAGAATCGACCAAGTATCTGAACAATTGAAGTACGCGGTCATCATCAACGCCGACGAAGTCGACCCAGACGAAGTAAGCATTGGCAAGACGGTAACGGTTACCGAAGTGGGCGAAGACGAGCCTGAAACTTACGAAATCGTGGGTTCAAGCCAATCAGACCCATTCAACGGCAAGGTTTCCAACGAATCCCCAATCGGCAAGGCACTCTTGGGCCACAAGAAGGGTGAAACCGTCAAGATCAACGTTGACGCTGCCAACGTCAGCTACGACGTCGTAATCAACGACGTGAAGACGACTCACTAAGCACGGTCATTTAAAGCACAACAAAAGAAAAGCGCTGAACAATTAGCTTTGTTCAGCGCTTTTTGCTGTCATTTTTAAATTGGATAATTGCCATCCTGGTCATAGCGCCTGATCGCGCTAAGCCGGCTCCAAATCTTGTAAAGGAGCAGGGTGATCAAGGAAAGCAGGCTGCTGAAAAGGAAGAGCCGGGGCACGTAGATTAAGGTCAGCTGGTGCTTGCCCTTGGCCAGCTTCCAGGTCAAGAAGACATTGGCATATTTGCCGTTTTTTACCCGCTGGCCCTGGTCATAGACAAGCCAGTTCGCGGAATAAGGGATGGTCGAGGCCAGCCGCTTGCTTTTGGCCAGCGTGAAGGCACTGGACTTGATGCACAGGCTGCCTGCCTGGAAAAGCTTGAGCTTGGGCTGGCGCAACTTGGCCAAGGCCTGGCTGACCTGTTGGTTTTGCAGGTGCAGGATCCGGGCGCCAAAGAGGTCAAGCGAGTTCTTTTGCAGGGTGAAGACGATCTTGACTTCATTGCCCTTTTGTCCCGAGGCAATATTGACCAAGCGGGTCTGGTCGTCGCGGCTTTCAAAGTCATAAAAGATGTCGTTGACCGTGAGGGAGTCCTTTTTAAAGTCAAAGCCGCTTGGCAGCTCAAAGTAGTAGGAATCGTTGCTGTCGGGGGTGAAGTAGAAGGTGATGCTGGCTGGCTTGGCCGGATTAACCTTGCTGAAGGCCAGGGCGTTGTTGGACTTGGCTTTCAGGTTGGACAGCTTGTAGGCCGGCAGATTCAGGTCGTCAAACAGCTTGAGCCGCTTTTGTCCAGTCAGCTTGGCCAGGAGGATTTCCTGGTTGGCCGCCGGATCGTCGTTGACGAACTTGACCGCAGTCGTCTTGGCGTCAGTAGCAAAGATCAGGGGCAGGGCCGCTTGGTTCTTGAGGATGCTGACCTGCTTGAACTGCTTGCTTGGATAGCAGTTGAAGAGGTCAGCCCGGTGGATCAGGTTGTCATAAGCCATCCGGGCCTTGGCGGAGACTCCGTCAGCTGAATAGTTGGGTTGCAGGTAGTACTTGATGCCCAGGAGGCTGTCCGTGATCAAGGTGCCGCCCTGGTTGGTGTAGGAGTTGCTGTTGTGGACGTAGCCCAGGCTGGTCATGAAGCTTGAGACTGCCCGGTTGCTGATGGAATTGAAGGTCGTGATCCCGTAGTAGCCGCCCGTGAAGGGGTCATCATCTGACCGGCTGAAGGTCTTCTCCAGCCGGTAAAGGGTAGGATCATGCTTTTGCTGCCAGCTGGCGGCTTCACTCACGTTGACGGCGAACTTGGAGTAGTCTTGATTGTTCTGGTAGGACAAGGCGTTCAGGGACCAGACTAAGTTGAGGGACATTTCGGCCATGGCCAATAGGCAGAGGTAGTAGGCCCCGTACTTGTGAAAGCCATGGATGAAAAAGATATACAAAAGCGCGGTCAGGAGGAAGAGGCAGCTGGCCAGGACGTCATCCTGGCTTAAGAAATTCAGGTGGCTGGGATTCAGAATCAAGTAGATCGCCAAGCCAGCCGCGAAAAGCGAGGCCAGAATTTTTTGGAGCAAGGAGAAGGCGACCGGCTGGCTGATGGTCGCCAAGGCCAGGTCAAGGGCGAAAAAGGCCAGAATAAAGCTGAAGCGGCCCGGGTACCAGACCGGAAACTGGCCCATGTGCCAGATCAAGACCAAGGGAGTAAAGTCCAGGGACAGGACCAGGAAGAAGAAGAGGGCGAAATTGGCCAGGCGCTCTTTAAGCTTGATTCGCTGGTCAAAAAAGTAGATCAAAGCGACCAGCAGAAAGCCGCTGCCGATGAAGAGGTTGGGCATCCCGTCCTCCATTTCCCCAAAGCTGTAGGAGCCTACAGCCAGCTTGCCCAAGATCTTGAGGGGGGCAAACTGCCAGCTGAAGGACCAGACGGCGTCAGAATCGGCCTTGCCCTGAAGCAGCTCGGCCAGAGTCGGCAAGAGCATGAACAGGCAGAGGAAGCTGGCAATCACGCTGGCTGACAGGTAGCGGCCAAAGGCCCGCCAGATGAACTTGGCGTCGGTTTTTGACCAGTTGATGACCATCCGGGAAAACAGATAGAGCGCGCCAAACAGCAGGGCCATGTAGCCAGTATAGAAGTTGGTAAACCAGATGAGGAAGGTGACTAGGACCAAGTGGCTTTTGCCTGCCAGGGGATGCTTGACGAAGAGCCGGTCGATCTCTTGGACCAAAAATGGCAGCAGGCAAAGGGTGTCCAGCCACATCAAGTTCAAATTGTTGGCCACCACGAAGCCGCACAAGGCATAAGCCAGGCTGGCCGCCAGGGCGGTGGCGCTTCTAAGCGGGTATTTGGTCTGCCAGACTTCATAGCTGGCCAGGCCAATGGCCCCGATCTTTACGGAGATCAGGACCAGGATGGCCAGGGGCAGCTGCTTTTGCGGAAAGAGCAGGAGCAGTAGGTTGAAGGGGCTGAGCAGGTAATAGGCATCCGTCCCCAGCATTGAATTGCCTAAGCCGCTTGCGAAGGTATAGATCAAGCGCAAAGGGTGGGTCAGGAGGTTCTTTTGGTAGAAGGCCAGCAGATCAACGTACTGCTGGCCCAGATCCACCGTCAGGACGTTATAGCCCTTGCTGGCAAAATAGGCAAAAAAGATCAGGGCCGGTAGGAGGAAGCTGAACCAGTAGGGCAGCGCGCTGAGGCTGAAGATTTTAGAGCAGCGGTTTTTGAGTTTTTGCGGACACATTAAGAATTATCTAACTCCTCTCCAATGTGATAGAATTGCGAACGGCTTTTTGTTAAAATGTCTTTAGTTTAGTGAGGAAGATTTATCGTGAGTTATTTCAGAAAGAATAGCGGGACTGGCAACGGAAGTCAAACCGCGAATACGCCTCTCAGAATGAAAATCCTGGTAGGTATTATTTTAATCCTTTTTGCCGCTTTGATCGGCCAATTGGCCTATTTGCAGCTGGCTTACGGGTCAAGATTTGCCGCGGAAGTCGATTCAACCGACCAAAACACGATTTCCAAGTCCGTGCCGCGGGGGATTATGTATGACTCCCAAGGACGGATTCTGGTCGGCAACAAGGCGATCAACGCGGTAACCTATACGCGTGGCCTGTCGACTAGCCCGACGACCATGTACAAGGTTGCCAATGCCCTTAGCAATTATATCGAAATTACGGATGAAAAGCCGTCTGAAAGAATGGTAGCCGACTACTACCTGGCTGACAGCAAGCGTGAGGCCAAGGTCAAGAAGGCCTTGCCCAAGAGCCAGAAGAAGACCAGCCTGTCAACCAGCCAGATCAACGACTATGAAGTGGCCTACGTTGAAAAGCAGCTCAAGCCTGCTTTGACCAGCAAGGAGAAGACGGCAGCCTTGATCTACAACAAGATGTCCGGGGCTACGACCCTGTCCACGATCAACCTGAAGTCCAACGGCCTGACCAACAAGGAAATCGCCCAGGTTGGCGAGCACTTGTCAAATCTGCCGGGCGTAGGGATCGGGACCGACTGGAACCGCTACTACCCAAATGGCTCATCCATCAAGAGCATCATCGGATCCGTTTCCACGACCAAGACCGGCTTGCCAAGCGACAGCCTGCAGTACTACCTGGTCAATGGCTACTCCAGAAACGACCGGGTCGGCACTTCATATCTTGAAAAGGAATATGAGGCCCTGCTGAAGGGGACCAAGGCCAGCTACAAGGTGACCTCCAAGTCCGGCAAGGTCTCCAAGACTGAGCAGGTTTATGCCGGCCAGTCTGGGGCCAGCCTGAAACTGACGATTGACGCCAAGTACCAGGCTGAGGTCACGAAAGCTTTGAAGACCCAGTTCAAGAAGGCCATCGGTGCCGGAGCAGCTAAATTGTCCAGCGGGGCCTACGCCGTGGCTATCAACCCTAATACGGGGGCAGTTTTGGCCTTGTCCGGAATCAGCTATGATCCATCAAAGCAGAAGATCACCGATAATGCCTTGGGCAACATCAACCAGTCCTTCGTCATGGGTTCTGTCGTCAAGGGGGCGCAGGTGGCAGGCGGCCTGATCAACAAGGTCATTACTCCAAGCAACTCCACCTTGCCTGATACGCCGATCTACCTGCCCGGCTCACCAGTCAAGAAGTCAATCTACCCAGTTGGGATCTTCAGCTCCCTGGACGCGCCAAGTGCCCTGGAAGTTTCTTCAAACATCTACATGATGCAGCTGACCCTGCGCTGGATCAAAGCTGGCTATGTAGCCAAGTCCTACATTCACATGCCGCAGACGGCCTTCCAGACCCTGCGCAACAACTTTGGCATGTTTGGCCTGGGGCAAAAGACCGGGATCGACCTGCCCGGGGAAAGCTCCGGGATTCAAGGCTCCTCCTTTGACTCTAAAACTGGCTTGATCAGATCCGGCTCCGTCCTGGACGAATCCTACGGGAACTATGATGCCTATACGCCAATTCAATTGGCCCAATACGTGTCAGCCATTGCCAACGGCGGCTACCGGATGCAGCCGTACGTAGTCAAGTCGATCGGCCATACCTCCAGTGACGGGAAGCGCTTCTCGGTTTACTACAACAAGAAGCCAACCGTCCAGTTCAAGATTCCATGGACCCAGTCTGAGCTTGACGTCATCAAAGACGGCTTCTACCGGGTCACCCACGGGAGCAATGCCTGGGGGACGGCCCATAGTTTGAAGAACGTCAAGCCATCCATCTCAGCCAAGACTGGGACGGCCCAGACCTTCTACTACAATGCCAAGACTGGCAAGTCAACCGACACGGAGCTGATCAATGAAACCATGGTTGGCTGGGCTTCATCAAACAACCCGCAGATTGCCTTCGCGATCGTCTTTGCTGGCTTTGATCCAGACCTGGAAGGGTCTTACAACAAGGATCTGGCCAAAGCGATGGTCACGTCCTACTACAAGCTGCACAAGGGCCAGTTCACGAATTAGTGGCAAAAAAACTTGCTCTCTTTTTCATAAAATGTTATCATTGGACAGTCAGATATTAATTTGTAGGTGGTGAAAACAATGGCAGAAAACATCATTTTGGAATGCACTGAATGTGGCGACAGAAGTTACTTATCCAAGAAGAACAAGCGTAAGCATCCAGAACGTTTGACCTTGAAGAAGTATTGCCCAGTCGAAAGACAAGTTACTCTTCACCGTGAAACTAAGTAATAAAGATGGCAGGTCCTTCCGACCTGCTTTTTTATTTTGCTGATTTTGGGAGGCAGAAAATGGACAAGCGGACTTTCCGCAAGCAGCAGATCGCCAAATTGGCGGCTTTTGCCAAGAGCGGGGAGAAAAAGAAAGAAGACGCGGTTTTGACCCGGAAGGCCTTGCGCCTGCCGCAATTAAGGGAGGCCAATGACATTGGGGTGACCTATTCCCTGGTCAGTGAGGTTGACACCTCCAACCTGATTGCCCAGCTTTGGGAAGCTGGCAAAGGGGTCTGGCTGGCCAAGAGCCATCCTGACAAGAGCATGGACTTTGTTCGCTATGAGCCAAGCACGGTCTTGCAAAAGTCCAAGTTTGGGGTCATGGAGGTGGCGGACCGGTCAGCCGCCATCAAGAATGACCTGGACCTGGTGATCGTGCCCGGGCTGGCCTTCAGTGCTAGTGACCACAAGCGCCTGGGCTTTGGGGGCGGGTATTATGACCGCTTTTTGGCCAAATACCAGCCGCAGACCGTTTCCCTGGTCAATTCTGTCATGCTCTACCCGGAAGCCCTTTGGGGGGCGGAAGCCTTTGATTACCCAGTCGATTGTCTGCTAACCGTGAAAGCAGCAGACCAGGAAAGGGACAGGTAAATTTATGAGACGCAGCCAGCAGAACTATATGACGACTTTGATCGTGGTTGTCCTGTTTATCGTGTTTATTGCTGAAGAATTGCTGGGCGGGTCGGAGAATACGTCCGTCTTGCTGAAGCTGGGGGCCACGTACAACCCGGCCATCGTGATGAAAAATCAATGGTGGCGGCTGTTTACGGCCCAGTTTCTCCACATCGGGATCATGCATATTGCCTCCAATGCGATCATGATCTGGTACATTGGCCAGTATGCTGAGCCGATTTTCGGCCACCTGCGCTTTTTGCTTTTGTACCTGGCCTCAGGCGTTGGCGGCAACCTGCTCAGCCTGGCCTTCGGCAATGACAATTCCCTTGGGGCCGGGGCTTCCACGGCCTTGTTCGGCATCATGGGGGCTATGGCCGTGGTCGGCTTCAAGAACAAGGAAAGCGACCTGCTGAGCTTCTTGGGCCGGCAGGCCCTGGCCTTAGCCGTCATCAACCTGCTTTTGGACATTTTTATGCCTGACGTCGACATCTTGGGCCACTTGGGCGGACTGATCAGCGGGCTGCTCCTGGCCGCTTTGCTGGGAGACGAGACTTACAAGCAGTTCGGCTTTTGGAGCCGGATGCTGGCCACGGTTCTTTTGGCCGTCTACGTAGTCGTGACGGTTCGCTTGGGGATGGTGATCAATCTATGAGAAGAAAAGTCATGAAGACCCTCTATGACGTCCAGCAGCTCCTGGAAGAGTACGGCGTCCTGGTTCACGTGGGCAAGCGCAAGTGGGATATTGAGCTGATGGCGATTGAGCTGGACAACATCTACCGGGCCGGCGTCTTGGACCAGCGGACCTTTTTGAATGCCAAGATGATTCTTAACCGCGAGTACGAATATGAAGAGCGCCAGGAACGGGAAAAGAAAGCAGACAAGTCCTAGCGGTTGAAGGCTTTTAGCGGTATCATTGTAGTTATGTTGATTTGCAAAAGGAGCACATAAGTTTATGAGTACTTTTTTGATCGTTTTAGATATCATCCTGGCCGCGATTCTGCTGGTCTTCCTTGGCTTTTGGGCTTACAACCGCATCCAGGCCAAGCGCTTTGGCGGGGAACTGACCAATGATGAGTTCAAGAGCGGGATGCACAAGGCCCAGATCATTGACGTGCGCGAGGCTGACGAGTTCAAGCGCTCCCACATCGATGGGGCCCGCAACATTCCCTACACCATGTTCAAGTACCAGTATTCTGAATTGCGGCCAGACCTGCCAGTCTACCTGTATTCAGACTCATTGACCATGACCCTGCGCTGCGTGGGCGTTTTGCGCAAGCATGGCTTTAGCAAGGTTTCCTACTTGAAGGATGGCTTTGCAGAATGGAACGGGCGCAAGAAGGCGTCAAAGAACTAAGAAGTTCCCAAAAAATCATTCAACTCTTTAAAAAGCTTGCTGAGATCAATTCTCAAGCAAGCTTTTTTGGTTTATCATGGTTAGTGATAGAAAAATGGAGGACAAAATGCAGAAGATTGTGGCAATCGTTGGACCGACGGCCATTGGCAAGACCAGCCTGGCCATCCGTCTGGCCCAGAAAATCCAGGCCGAAATCATCTCCGGCGACTCCATGCAGATCTACCAGGAGGTTGCCGTGGGGACGGCCAAGGCCACCAAAGAGGAGCAAGCGCAGGTTCCCCACTACCTGGTCGACCAGCATTCGGTTTTTGATGACTACTCAGTCAAGAATTTTGTCGATGAGGCTCAAGCTGCCGTCAAGCAGATCACAGCCAAGGGCCGCTTCCCGCTCTTGGTGGGCGGAACCGGCTTTTACGTCAATGCTTTGCTGAATGACTTGAAATTGGGCGACCGGGCTGATGAGGAGCGGGCAATTGCGCCGGAATGGCGGGATTTTTTGGCTAAACAGGGCCCGGAAGCCTTGTGGAGAGAGCTGAACAACAAGGACCCGGCAGCCGCTGCCAAGATTCCCCCGGCCAATTCCCGGCGGACTCTGCGAGCCCTGACGGTGATCAGCCGGACTGGCTGTTTGTTTTCAAAGCAGCAAAAGGAGATCAAGCCCAGGTATGACTACCTGATTATTGGCCTAAACGGCAACCGCAGCAAGATCTATGAGCGGATCAACCAGCGCGTGGATCTGATGATGGACCAGGGGCTGCTTGATGAGGCCAGGTTCATCTACCAGAACCGGGCCAAGGAGCACCAGGTTTTGCAGGCGATCGGCTATAAGGAGTTTTTCCCTTATTTTGCCGGCGAAGCCAGCCTGGCTGACTGCGTAAGCAGCCTCAAGCAGGCCTCGCGCCGCTATGCCAAGCGGCAGCTGACCTACTTTAGGAACAAGCTGCCGGTCGAGTGGTTTGACCCCCTGGATGATCCGGACTGTTTTGAGAAAATCGTTACCCGAGTAGAAAATTGGATGAAGGATTAACATGAACAATTTACCTGAAGAATTAGCTAAGATCGTTAAAGAAGTCGACGCCCAAATCGCGCCGCGCCTGGCCGAAATCGACGAGCAAGTCGTCTACAACCAGGCCAAGGTCCTGCAGGCTTACGTGGACAACGCGGTTGCCGAATCAGACCTGAAGGGGACCAACGGATATGGTGATGACGACGCCGGCCGTGACAAACTGGAAAGAATCTACGCCCAGGTCTTCCACACGGAAGATGCCCTGGTGCGTCCGCAATTCGTTTCCGGAACCCACACCTTGACCTGTGCCCTTGACGGGAACCTGTTGCCTGGCGATACTTTGACCTACCTGACGGGCATGCCTTACGACACCATGCAGCACGTCATCGGGCTGACCCCGGACAAGCGCGGCACTTTGATCCAAAAGGGGGTCAAGTTCTCCCACGTGCCGCTTAAAGACGGCGACATCGACTATGAAGAGGCCGAGAAGGTCCTTAAGCGCGACCACCCGCACATCGTTGCCATCCAGCGCTCCCGCGGCTATGACACCCGCCAGAGCTTCACGGTGGACAAGATCAAAGCCATGATTGCTTTCGTCAAGAAGGTCAGCCCAGACAGCCTGGTCTTCATTGACAACTGCTACGGCGAATTTTCTGAAAAGCACGAGCCAACCGAATACGGTGCTGACTTTATGGCCGGCTCCTTGATCAAGAACGCGGGCGGCGGCTACGCCAAGACTGGCGGCTACATCGTCGGGACCCACGAAACGGTTGAAAACGCTGCTTGCCGCTTGATCGCGCCAGGCATCTGCCGGGAAGAAGGGGCAACTTTGACCAACATGCAGGACTTCTACCAGGGCTTCTTCATGTCTCCGCACACCACTGGCGAAGCCATCAAGGGCATGATCTACTCTGCTGCCTTGCTGGAGAAGCTGGGCTATGAAGTCAGCCCGAAGTGGAATGATCCCCGCACTGACTTGATCCAGACCATTACCTTTGGCGATCCGCAAAAGATGATCAATTTCACCAAACAGATCCAGAAAAATTCGCCTGTTGACTCATTCGTTGAACCAATCCCATCAGACATGGCCGGCTACGAGGACAAGGTCATCATGGCCGCCGGCGACTTCGTGTCCGGGGCGACTATCGAATTCTCCGCGGATGGACCAATTCGTCCGCCATACGCCCTTTACATGCAAGGCGGGCTGACTTATGCCCACGACAAGATTGCGGTTACAAACGCTGTAAAAAATACTTTTTTTAAGTAAAATCGGGAAAATCCCTTTTTAATTAAAAAGTTCATTAGACCAATTTGACCTGAGGCCCGCTGAGTGTTACTGTTAATACATCGATTGACACAGAGCCAATTGAGTAATTGATAGTAAATTATTCTTTTTTAAAGGTGAAACAATGAGCAAAGTTATTACTGAAGAAGAAATCCGTAAAGAAGTAGAAGAAAAGAACGTTCGCTTTTTGCGCTTGGCGTTCACTGACATCAACGGGACTTTGAAGAACCTGGAAGTTCCAGTCAGCCAACTGGATGACGTTCTGGGCAACCAAACCCGCTTTGACGGTTCTTCAATCGACGGTTTCGTTCGCTTGGAAGAATCCGACATGATCTTGTACCCAGACTTGTCAACTTGGACCGTTTTGCCATGGACTACTCCAGAAGAAGGGACCATCGGCCGGATGATCTGCTCAGTTCACAACGTTGACGGCACTCCATTTGAAGGGGACCCAAGAAACAACCTGAAGCGGGTCGTAAAGGAAATGAACGACATGGGCTTCAGCGAATTCGACATTGGCTTTGAAGCTGAATTCTTCCTCTTCAAGGAAGGCAAGGATGGGGAAGCAACCATCAAGCCATGCGACAGCAGCTCATACTTCGACATGGCTTCTGAAGACGAAGGCGCCCGTTGCCGCCGTGAAATCGTTGAAACTTTGGAAAAGCTTGGCTTCCGCGTTGAAGCTGCCCACCACGAAGTTGGTGACGGCCAACAAGAAATCGACTTCCGCTTCGACGACGCCTTGGCAACTGCCGACAAGCTGCAAACCTTCAAGATGGTTGTCAAGACCATTGCCCGCAAGTACCACCTGTACGCCTGCTTCATGGCTAAGCCAGTTGAAGGCCTGGCCGGCAACGGGATGCACACCAACATGTCCTTGTTCAAGGATGGCAAGAACGCCTTCTACGACAAGGATGGCCAATACCACCTGTCAACGACTGCTTTGACCTTCTTGAACGGCATCTTGGAACACGCCCGCGCGATTACCTGCGTTGCCAACCCAACTGTCAACTCATACAAGCGTTTGATCCCAGGCTTTGAAGCTCCTGTCTACATTTCATGGGCTAGCCGCAACCGTTCACCAATGGTCCGGATTCCAAACGCCAACGAAATCGGCACTCGTTTGGAAATGCGTTCAGCAGACCCAACTGCCAACCCATACCTGCTTCTGTCAGCCTGCCTGAAGGCTGGTTTGACCGGCATCAAGGAAGGCAAGCTGCCAATGGCACCAGTAACTTCAAACTTGTTCGAAATGAGCGATGAAGAACGCGCTGACCTTGGCATCAAGCCATTGCCATCAACTCTGCACAACGCGATCAAGGCCTTCAAGGAAGACGATGTCGTAAAGTCAGCCTTTAGCGAACACATCGTTGACAGCTTCCTGGAAATGAAGGAAACTGAATGGTCACTTTACACGCAATCTGTTTCACAATGGGAAGTAAAGCGTTACTTCAACTACTAAAATCAGCTCTCAGCTAAAAAATTTACTAAGCAGGAAAGAGGAAGTCTCAGTGACTTCCTCTTTTTTTGCTGCTTTAAGATTTTCAATATTTAATAAGGTCTTCTGCAGACATCCCTGGTTTTTAAATCATACTTAATAAATTTAAGCTTAATAGCTAAAAAAGCAAAAAAACGAGCAAAACCCTGTATTTTTAGCAAATATTGCTTACGAAAGATTCTACAAACTGGTAAAGTAATCAATTGTCATGATTGAAAACAGGAGGTAATCTTTGAAAAATACTGAAAATAATGTTGCAATGAAGGCAGTCGTGCCGACGGCTCATCCATGGCTGGCCATGCTGCCCTTGATGATCGGCGCCTTCGTCGGCATGTTCAGTGAAACTTCATTGAACATCGCTTTGCCGCAATTAATGGCGGCCTTAAAGGTCGGGCAGGGGCAGATCCAATGGCTCGTGACCGGCTATATGCTGGTGATCGGGATCGTTCTGCCGCTTTCCAGCTTCTTGACCAAATGGTTCAGCACCCGGCAATTGACGATTTTTGCCTTGCTGGCCTTTATTTGCGGGTCAATCGTTTCTGGACTTGGAAGCAATTTTGGAATCGTCCTGCTGGGCCGGATGGTGCAGGGGATTGGGACTGGGATCATCCTGCCCTTGATGTTCACGGTGGCGATGATGATCTTCCCAATGCAAAAGCTGGGCTCCGTCAACGGGGTTCTGGCCTTGGTCATCATGTTTGCTCCAGCCATTGGGCCAACCTTGACTGGCTTGATTCTGGCCGCTTCATCCTGGCGCTTCGTGTTCTTTTCTTTTGCCATTATCTTGGCTGTCGGCTTGCTGTTTGCCTTTACTTCATTAAAGAACGTTGGCCGCTTGACCAAGCCAAAAATGGACCTGCCATCAGTGCTGCTGTCAGCTTTGGCTTTTTCCGGCCTGATTGCCGGGGCCAGCTTCGCTTCTGAATTCGGCTGGCTGTCAGTGCAGGTCCTGGTCACTTTGCTGGTCGGCATCGTTTGCCTCTTCTTCTACAGCCGCCGGCAGCTGGCCATGAAGACGCCAATTCTTAACCTGCGCGTTTTCCGCCACAAGAACTTTGCCTTGGGCGGGATCTTGATGATGCTTGACTTCGCCGTAATCCTGTCAGCGATGTACATTTTGCCCCAATACCTGCAAAACAGCCTAGGCGTCAAGGTAGCCTTGACGGGGCTGATCATGCTGCCAGGCGGCTTGGTCAATGCCTTGACCAGCGCCTTGGCCGGCAGAATGTATGACGCCCTGGGGGCCAAGTGGCCAAGCCGAATCGGCTTCATGATCGCCTTGCTTGGCGCCGCAATGCTGGCCCTGGGGAGCAGCCGCAGTGCTGTCTGGTACGTGATCACGGCGCACATCGTCTTGATGATCGGGACGCCTTTGGCCATGTCGCCAGCCCAAACCTCAGCCCTGAACTCTTTGGAAGGAGCTGAATCAGCTGATGGCTCAACCATCTTGAATACCATGCAGCAGATCATCGGGGCCTTGGCCACGGCTTTGTCCACCAGTTTCCTGACTTTGGGCAAGGGACTGACCGCTGGCTCAATGACCGCCAAGTTTACTGGCGGCGTACACTTTAGCCTTTATTTCACCATCGTCTTGATCCTTTTGGGCCTGCTGGTCTCATTCAAGGTGACGGATGATGGCCGGCCTGACTAGATATTACTAGTCTGATTAGCAATTTTAGTTTAATTAATTAAGCACTGTCTTTCCTTGTAAGCGTTCAGCTTGCTTTTCCACGAGAAAAAGCAAAATGAACGCTTTTTTTGCCCTTTTTTAGGCCAAAAGATGGTAACCTTTAATATGATTTTAAGGATCAAATGCTAAACAAAATTTATTCAGCTTCTTTAATTAGCTTAATTAGGATAAGAGGAATCAAATCGTGAGTACCAAAGCCCAAACTTTATCAACTCATAAGCCCAATGCCACGGGGAGGATGCACCAGGAAAAGAGCAAGTCCATCTATTCCAAGGACGTGATCTTGGTCATGGCCGCTTCATTCTGCTTTATGTTCGGGACCATGTTCAACAATCCTTTGATCAACGGCTACGCTGAAAGCCTGGGAGCCAATTCGGTTCTGGCCGGGGTTATCGTCGGGATCATGAGCTTTGCCGCCATGTTCTTGCGGCCAATTGCCGGCAACCTGACGGACAAGTTCTCCAAATTTCAGCTGTCCTTTATTGGGGGCATTCTGATCTTCCTTGGGATCGTGGGCTATATTTTCGCGCCTAATGGGGAGCTGCTCCTGCTCTTCAGAATCATCAACGGTACTGGCTACGTCCTCTGCACCGTCTGCATGACCACTTGGATTGCCTTTCTGGTGCCGCGCCAGCACGTTGGGGCAGCGATGGGCCTCTACGGCTTGATGAATGCCTTGGCTATGTCCGTGGCGCCAGCTATCTCAATCAACCTGTACGACAAGATCGGCTACCGGCAGACGATGATCATTCCGGCAATTGCCACTTTGATCATGCTGGTTTCCATCCAGTTCGTGTCCAACCACGCCGTGCCAAAGCCCAAGCCGGCAAGCAGCAAGAAGAAGTTCAAGATCATTTCTGTCAATGCCCTGCCGGTGGCGATCTTGACGACTTGCTTTGGCATTTCTTACTTTATCACCCAGGCCGATATCGTTACCTATGTCGACAGAATGCACATGAACGTGGCGGTCGGGAGCTACTTCCTGATTTATGCCGTCGTCTTGCTGTTGATCCGGACCTTCCTGAAGAACTACTTTGATACGGTGCGCTTTGGCACCTGGTTCTGGATCAGCTTTGTTTCGACCATTATTTACCTGTTGCTTTTGACTTACATGAGCAACAACTTCATGATGGCCCTGGCTGCCGCTGGCATGGCCTTTGGCTATGGGGTCATCTACTCAGTCCTGCAGTCAACGGCTTTGCTTTTGTCGCCGGCTGATGAGCAGGGTTTGGGCTCAAGCACCTTCTATCTGGGCTTGGACGTGGCCATGGCCTTTGGCCCAATGCTGGCCGGGGTGATCGCCAAGAACCTGCCTGGCCGGGAGTTCTACCTGGTGCAGCTGGCGTTGATGCCGATCGCGCTCGTGGTCTACTTGATCTGGCGCAAGCGATTGAATGGGGCAATTGACCACCACTAGTCAAGATGACAAACAGATGAAAAGCACGAAGGCGGCTTGATCGGGCAGATCAGGCCGTCTTTTTTCTGGCAAGCTTTGCTATTTGGCCAAGAACCCCTATAATTAACTTGTTGGAAGAAGCAGGCAGACTGCAGTTGCATTTTAAGGAGCAAAAATGGAAAAGATTGCTTTTATTTGTACTCACAACTCCTGCCGCAGCCAGATCGCGGAAGCCTTCGGCAAGGCTTTGGCCAGCGATGCTTTTGAAAGCTGGTCGGCGGGCACGGAAATCAAGGACCAGATCAATCCCGACGCGGTTAGAATCATGAAAGAGCGCTATGGCATCGATATGATCAAAAACGGCCAGCACAATAAAACCTTGGCTGAATTGCCGCCGGTAGACGGAGTCGTGACCATGGGCTGCGGGGTTGAGTGCCCATTTTTGCCCTGCAAATGGCGGGTCGACTGGGGCCTGGACGATCCGACGGGACAGGCGGATGCCGCTTATCTCAAGACAATGGAAGAAATCAGGCAGAAGGTATTGGACCTGCGCCAGCAGGTGCTAAAGGAGCGAAAATAATGGATTTGAAGCAGCTAAAGCAGGACTATCTCGACTGGGAAGCTAAGCACACGTTTTTTTACCCATGGAGCGAGACGGTTTTTGAAGTCGAAAATGACCTGGTTGATGCCTATGGCCGCAAGCCCTTCGTTCTGGTGGAAGAAGGGGGCGGCCGCTACACGGTGACTGATGACGGCTACTTGATGTTCAAGTACAACCCTTTGGAAGACAATGACGACTTGAATGAATACGCGGCAGGAATGGTCATTGATGCCGGCTTTGACTTTGACCAGGAACACGGGGTGATTTCCCGCGAGGTCAGCCAGGCAGCCTTACCGGCGGCCATCAACGGCTTGATGCAGCTGGAAATTATGATGTCATACATTGCCTAGGACGATTTCCTGGGAAATAGGCGGGCTCTTATCCCTGAGAGGGGAGGCAAGAGCCCGTTTCTTGTCTAAAAAATCAGGAGCGCAGATGCCAGCAAACGGCCTGGGCAATAAAGCAATAACAAAGAAAGAAGCATAAACAATTAATGAAGGCAAGAGATCGCTTAATTTTGATAATTGTGGTTGCCTTTGGCTTTGCCATGCGGGCGCCAATCACCGTCGTCCCCTTGATTATTGACCAGCTGGCCCGGGGCTTGCACGCTTCGGTCAGCAATTTGGGGATATTGACCACGATCCCGTTGGTCATGTTCTTGAGCTTTTCGGTCGTGGCCGCAAAGGAAATGACCAGATTTGGCTTGCGCAAGACTCTGAATTTCGGCCTGGCCGCCTTGCTAGCCGGGGCTTGCCTGCGCTTATGGATTTCCTGGCCGACGATCTTGCTTGGCACGGTGCTGGTTGGCTTGGGGATCACCCACGTGAACGTGCTGACGCCATCAGTCGTTTCAAGCTATGAGCCACAGCGGGTGGCCTCGTATACGACTTCATATTCGACTGCCATTTGCCTGGGCACGGCCATTATGAGTCTGCTGGCCGGCCCCCTCAATGAGCATTTTGGCTGGCAGTCGGTATTATGGTCACTGATGATCGTCTGCGCCATTCCCTTTGTCTTGTGGCTGTTTGCTCCAAAGTCTGACTATGAGCTCCGGCTGTCAAAGCGGGCGGAAAAGTCGCCAAGCGTCAAGAAAGGCAAGCTGACCGATCTACTGAAGAGCCGCTATACTTGGGCTTTTTTGATCATGTTCGGCAGTCAGTCCATCATCAACTATACTTTGATTGCCTGGCTGCCAGTCCTGATGAAGTACCATGGCTTTGCCCAAGGCCAGATCAGCGTCGTCTTGTCCTGCTACTCCTTTGCTGGCTTGCCGGTATCGCTCTTTTTGCCCAGATTTCTGGATGGAGCCAAAGAGCGGACCCAAGCCGCGGTTTCCTGGACCATCAGCCTGATTGCTCTGGTCGGCGCGGTCTTGATGTTCTGGCAGAGCCAGATGCCGCTGGCCTTTTGGTACTATCTGTCAATCACGGCCGGCGCCTTGACCGCTGTCTTCTTCATCATGGCCCTGACCTTGTTCCCGCTGAAGACCACCACGCCCCAAAAGACGGCTCAATTGTCCGGGCTGACCCAAAGCGGCGGCTACTTCATCGCGGCTTTTGGTCCAATGCTCTATGGGGCAGCTTACAAGGCCAATCCGCTGGGAATAGGACAGAACATCGCCTACGTGCTGATGATTGCCTTGTGTCTGCTTTCCAGCTTGATTGTCATTAAAATGCCGAAAATTTAGCCAAAAGCAGTTTAAGAAAAATGAAAGAAGGAAATGCGGATGCTGTATAAGCAAATTGAGCAGAACAAGCGCAATACTTGGCTGGCAATAGGCGGCTATGTGCTCATTTTGGGAGCAGCGGCATGGTTTATTGACTACCTGACCGATACTATGGCTATTAGCTGCTTCTTCCTGGGTGCCGGCTTGATCTACCTGGCCTACATCTATTTTGACGCAACCCGGCATTTGATGAAGATTACCGGCGGCGTTGAAGTCAGTCGGGAAGAGGCGCCAGAGCTCTATGAACTGGTAGAGGAGATGAGCCTGGCAGCTGGCCTGCCGATGCCCAAGGTTTATGTCGTCCCGCTGGCTGAGCCGAATGCTTTCGCCACGGGCCGGGATCCGGAGCATGCCAGCTTGGCCGTGACCTCAGGGCTCTTGCGGCTGATGAACAAGAAAGAGCTCCTGGGCGTCATTGGTCACGAGATGTCGCACATCCGCAATTATGACATGCGGGTGACCACGATTTCTTCTGGCCTGTATACTTTTATCCTGCTGGCGGCCTTGGGCTTAACCACTTTGGGCTTGGGCTGCTTTACGACTAAGGTGCGGGGATGCATTTCCGCCATCATCCTCTGGTGCTTTGGCGCCTTCTTCTTGGCCGTGGGTCTGGCCCTCTTGCTGGTGGCTTTGCCGCTGGCCTACTTGCTGAACTTGGCGACCTCCCGGCAAAGGGAATACTTGGCGGACGTGGGCTCAGTCGACTTGACCCGGGATCCCTCGTGCATCATCTCGGCCTTGGAAAAGCTGGAAGAGTTTGCAGCGGTAGCGGAAAAAACGGCCAAAGAAGACCAGGCCGCTGATTTCACTGCCGCCCGCCGGGATGCCGATCCAATGGTCAGGGCCTTGGCCTTCAACGTCTTCAAGAGCAAGCATTTTTGGGCCAACCTTTTTTCCGACCACCCGACCTTGGACCGGCGGATTGCCCGCTTGCAAGAAAGCATGAAATAGTTATTGAAAATCAGCAACAGTTTTCAGACTGCTGCTGATTTTTTTGCAAAAATTCAACTAGAAAGGGCTTACATTGCTTTGGCAAGTTTTCTCCGCTCCCCATGCGACTATAATTAGGACAGGTGTTTAAATATGAAGGAGGAAAAAGATGGATTCTTTAGATGAGACAGGAAAAAGAAAATATATTTCCTGGCCCGTCATTGCCCTGATGGACTTTGTCACCGTCATCGGCTTTGACGATATTATTTACAACTTCCAGAACCAAGGCTTGGCCGTGGTCTCCGACTGGATCATGCTGCTGGTTCTGTTCGTGATTCCGTATGAAATGATGGTTGGCCACTTGGGGAGCGTCTTTGCGAAAGAGGGCGGCGGATTGTCATCATGGATCCGGCACACGTCCGGCGACCGGATGGGCTACATTGCGGCTTGGTGCTACTGGGTCGTTTCCCTCCCATACCTGGTTGACGTTGCCAACTCGACGGTAATTTCCTTTGCCTGGCTCTTTAAAGGCCGGGCCCTCAATGACCGGGAAATGTCCAACTGGGCCTTTGCCCTGTTTACGGCGGTAATCTTCGTGCTCTTTATTTTCTTCCAGCATAAATTTGCCAACTCCTTGCAGTGGCTGTCAGTCATTGGCGGGGGAGCCATGTTCATCATGACCATCCTCTTCGTCATCATGACTTTTGCATACTTGGGCCAGGGGCGGCCAATCGCTACCCAGCCCTTCCACTTCAAGAACTTCCTGCCGACCTTTAACATGAAATTTCTGATGAGTCTGGGCCTGCTGATTTTTGCCATGAACGGCAGTGAATTCGTCGCGCCATACGTCAACGAAATGAAAGACGGCCCGCATGACTTCCCAAAGGCCATGTACATGCTGGCGGCAATGACGGGCTTTTTGACCATCTTCGGTTCCTTTGCCCTGGGGGTCTTCTTTAATGCCCACAAGCTGCCGGATGACTTGAAGATGAACGGATCCTACTATGCCTTCAAGGCAATGGGGGACAAGTTCGGGATGGGCAACTTCTTCCTGTATGCCTTTATCATCACCCAAGCCCTGTACATGCTGGCCCAGCTGGCAGTCCTGGTCGATGGCGGGGCCCGGATCTTCCTGTCAGACACTGCCAAGCAGTATTTGCCCAAGCAGTTGACCAAGGTTGACAAAAACGGCCTGCCAATCAATGGCTACTGGCTGACGACCTTCATCTGCTCAGTCCTGCTCTTCTTGAGCGCGACCCTGCCAACGGTCAACGACATCTTCAACCAGCTCTTGAACTTGAACGGGATCGTTTCGCCATATGTGACCGGCCTGCTTTTCTGGGCCTTTATCAAGGTGCGGGTTCATGAAGAGGACTACCCGTCAGCCTACGTCTACATCAAGAACCGCAAGTTTGCCATCTTTGTCGGCTGGTGGTGCCTGATCATCACCTTGACTGGGGCTACCTTCGGGATCGTGCCAATTGACGCCAAGTACGGCACGGCCAAATGGGTCCACATGCTGGTCTTGAACATCGTTGAGCCATTGTTTATGATCGGCTTGGGCGTGATCCTGCCAATCATTGCCAAGTGGCAGAGAAAACGCGACGGAGAGGGCAGCGATTAGTTAATAAGCCAATTCAAAAAGCCCTGCACGAAATTCGTGCAGGACTTTTTGTGTGTTATTGATTCAGCTAGCTATGGTTTACAGCAGCTTGGCTTCTTTCAGCAGTTCTTCCAGCCAAGTGCCCTGGACCTTCTTCATGGCCCCTTTAACCGCAATCTTCGGCAGCGGCAGGTCCATCTGGTCGATTGGCTTCTTGTCGTTTAAGTAGTAGGTAGCCTTCAAAAGTTCCCGGATGTCGTAGACGGAGTCAAAGACTTCCGGAACCCCGCGGTCAACGTTGAGCAGGCTGTAGACGGCTTCCATGGCGGTCCGGACTGAGTATTCAGTCGTGAAGACCGTGTCGCGGGTCGGGGATTCGGCAAAGTTGCCGATGAAGCCCAGGTTCCGTGAACCAGCTGGAACGACGTCTGGCCGGTCGCCCTTCTTGCGCAACTGGAAGTAGGCCGTTACGTAAGGCATGTAGACTGGGATCGTGTTGACGTAGTCTTCGCCGGCATACTTCTCGATCAAGTCGTCTGGAACGCCCAGGTGGTAAAGGAGCTCTTCAGTAATTTCTTCACCCGTGCAGTCAACGACCCGCTTCTTGATGTAGTTGCCTGGAGTGTCAGAGTAGAGGGCATAGATCCAGACAACGGTCTCGTTTTCCTTCTGGTCCTTGAAGTGCGGCTGCCGGTGGATGGTGAAGGAGAGCATCCAGTTGGAGTCAGTTACCGTAATGATCCCACCCGTGTTGACGCGGTGCTGATGGATGTCGCGCTTGGTCAGGCGCTCAAAGTATGGCTCAAGGGTGGCGTCCTTCATGGTCATGGTCGCGGAAATGTACCAGGCCCGTTCTGGAATGTTTTCGCAGAAGACTTCTGGGTGGCCAAAGTCAGGCGACTGCTTGGCTAGGTTCTTCCACAAGGTCCAGGAGCCGCCCAGCTTGTGGGTGATTGGGGCTGGCGCGTGATGGGTGCCGTAGGTTGAGCTTTCAACGATGGACCCGTTGGTAACCAGGACGATGTCGTTTTCCGTCAGGTCAAGCTCGTGCTTCTCACCTTCACGGGTGTAAAGCAGCTTCTTGGCCAGCTTTTCGCCATTGGCACAGTCAACGATGACGTTTTCAACCTGGGTGTCGTACCAGATTTCAACCCCGTGGTCCTTGAGGTAGGCCAAAAGCGGCTTGGTCATGGACTCATATTGGTTGTACTTGTTGAACTTCAAGGCTGACAGGTCTGGCAAGCCGTCAATGTGGTGGATGAAGCGCATCGCGTAACGGCGCATTTCAATCACTGAGTGCCACTTTTCAAAGGCAAACATGGTTGCCCAGTAAGCCCAGAAGTTGGTTTCAAAGAATTCGTCAGAGAACCAGTCTTCGATCGTGATGCCTTCCAGCTTGTCTTCCGGGGTCATGATCAGCTTGACGATTTCGCTCGCACACTTGCCCAGGCCATATTGCCCGTCGGTTGGAACCCGGTCGCCGCGGTGGTGGATCAGGCGGCAGTTTGATGAGTTCGGGTCGTCGCGGTCAAGCCAGGCATACTCGTCCAAATAGGAAGCACCTGGAATTTCCAGGGAAGGAATGGACCGGTACATGTCCCACAGACATTCAAAGTGGTTTTCCATCTCCCGGCCGCCCCGGATGATATAGCCGTATTCCGGCCGCTTGATCCCGTCCAGAGACCCCCCAGCCAGGGCTTCTTCTTCCAAAATGTGGATCTTGCTGCCCGTCATGTGGGCATCGCGAACCATAAAGACGGCCGCAGCCAGGCCGGCCAAGCCGCCACCGATAATATAAGCATTCTTTTCGGCATTTTCCTTTGGCGCGCGTGCGTCAATAAAAGCTTCATAGTTACCGTTAGTGTAATGCATGGTTTTTACCTCATAAATTACTTGTTAACAGATTAACTTTCGATTTCAAGTGCATTGTAACACCTAAATGAAGCGCTTTCAATCGTGGAGGGAGAAAAAATATTTCTTTTGAGATTCTTAATAACTTTCCAAAAGCAAATTGGTCTTCTCGTTTTCAAACAAGCTGCCATGGATTAAGCCATAAGGCACAATTCTTTAACAAGGAATTCTGGAAAAACAGCCGCAGATTTTTGCCTAATCGCTTAACTTTTTTAGTTTTTTGGCAATTGCCGGTCTTGTCTTGACTCTGTGTCCAAAGGATTGTAGAATTATGGCAATTAGATTAACGACTGCTGAGAAAAGATGAGTAGTTATTGAAGGCTATTAAAGAGAACCGGGGCAGGTGAGAGCCGGCATAGTCGCAGGTAGCGAAGATGGTCTTGGAGCAAGATCCGGAGGTGAGCACGGCAAGCCTTCGACGAGTGGCGCCCGTTATTGCGCCTGGGTTTCAACAGGAACCTGTAGAGGATCCAACTGTGAGGGTGGATCGAAATTTAGGGTGGTAACACGCAAGCGCGTCCCTTGGCCAGCAGGGCCAGGCGGCGCGCTTTTTTGCTCTGGCCGTTGATTATCTTATTTTTAGTTGATTATCGTGACTATTGATTATTTTCGTATTTTGAGAAAGGACTTTGAACAATTATGACCAAACAGGCACCATATCGCAATGACATCGTCGGCAGCTTTCTGCGGCCAGCAGAACTGAAGGAGGCCCGCGCCAAGTTTAAGGCCGGGGAATTGAGCCAGGAAGAATTGACCAAGGTTGAAGACAAGTGGATTAGCGACTTGATTGCCAAGGAAAAGCAGGCCGGTCTTAAAGCAGTGACTGACGGGGAATTCCGCCGCAGCTGGTGGCACTTGGACTTCTTGTGGGGCCTTAAAGGCGTCATCAAGTATGACTACCAGCAAAGCTACAAGTTCCATGGGGCCAAGACCAGAACTGACAACGCGGAATTGGGCGGCAAGGTAGCTTACAACCCAGACCACCCCTTCTTTAAGCACTTCCTTTTTGTCAAGGAACACGCGGGCGAAGGCGCTGAAGCCAAGCAGACCATTCCTTCTCCAACCATGCTCTTCCGCGACAACCGCTCCGACAACTGGCCAAAATTCTACAAGACATGGGATGAATACCTGCAAGACTTGGCCAAGGCCTACAACGAGACGATCAAGCACTTCTATGAGCTTGGCTGCCGCTACTTGCAGATTGACGACACGACTTGGGCATTTTTGATCTCCAAGCTCAACGAAAGCCAGGACAAGCCTGAAGAACATGCTAAGTACGTGCACTTGGCTGAAAGTGCCGTTAAGGTCATCAACTGGACTTTGAAAGGCCTGCCGAGCGACTTGACGGTCACGACCCACATCTGCCGCGGAAACTTCAAGTCAACCTTCTTGTTCTCAGGCGGCTATGAGCCAGTAGCCAAGTACCTGGCCCAGCTGAACTACGATGGCTTCTTCCTGGAATACGACTCAGACCGGGACGGGGATTTCAGTCCTCTGGCCACCATCTGGAATGGCCGCGAGAACGTGAAGATCGTTCTGGGCCTGGTGACTTCCAAGTTCGGGGAGCTGGAAGACAAGGAGGCCGTCATCAAGCGGATCAAGGAGGCGGCAACGCACGTGCCGCTGGCCAACCTGTGCCTGAGCCCGCAATGCGGCTTCGCTTCAACTGAAGAAGGGAACGTCCTGACTGAAGCAGAAGAGTGGCACAAGCTGGACCTGATCAAGGAGATCGCGGACGAAGTCTGGGGTTAAAGCATGAAAAAAGTGCAAAAAAGCCGCGTGGAGCAATTCCACGCGGCTTTTGCGGTTGATTCCGCATTGCTTAAAATTTTTCGCCAACGGCTTCAGAATGCACGTCAGCCAGCGGCTGCCCCTGCTCATCAAAGTAGGAATCCAGCTTTCGGCACCAGATGATGGCTACGGTATGCTTGCCGCAGTGGACGCCAACGACGGGGCCAATGATCGACCGGTCGAAAGCGTCCTTTGGAAACTGTTCTTGGTAGTCCTTGAGCCAAGCCGCCCCCCGGTCAGGGTCGGCAGCGTCAAAGATCGTGGCCTGGATCGGGTAGGACTTGCCCGCAGTCAGGTCCGCAAAGTCCTTTTGGACATGCTTGTAGGCCCGCTTGTATTGGCGCTCTTTGGCAATGGCCGAGATATGGCCGGTCTCCTGAACGTCCAAAGACAGAATCGGGGTGATGTGCAACAGGGACCCAATGAAGGTGGCGGCGTTAGAAAGGCGCCCGGTCCGCTTCAAGTGGGCCAGATTGTCGACCAGGAAGCGGACGCCAATGGTTTGGCGCAAGTCTTCCAAGTCTTTCATGATCAAGTCCGCGTCCGCCCCGGCCTTGACCAGGCGGGCAGCCAAGATGGCGCAGTCAGCCAAGCCCGCGCAGGTGATATGGCTGTCGAATGGGTGGATCTTGAGGCGCTTTTCCTCAGCCGCGTAGCCGACCAAGTTGCTGTAGAAGCTGGAAATCCCGCTGGACAAGGTCAGGATGATGACGTCCGTGTAGCCTTCAGCCACGTAGCGGTCGATGAATTCCTCAATCTGGCCAAAAGAAGGCTGCGAGGTCGTCGGCAGGGTTTCGGTATGTTCGATTTTTTCATAAAACTCGTCAGAAGTGATGTCGACCAGGTCATAGTAGGTCTTGTCGCCCCAAATCAAGGGAATCGGCACGACGTCGATCTGGTACTTGTCCTGCTGCTCCTTGCTCAGGTAGGCAGAACTGTCGGTAAGAACGGCAATTTTCATATTTTTTCCCTCCAATCATGCTAACTATATTGTAGTTGAAAAAGGAAACCTTGCCAATCAGTGAAAAAAGGTAGAAAAGAAGTGGGTGGCCAAATGCTATAATTAAAAGGAAGATCCAACAATAGAAAGCGATGAAGGAATAATAATGAAAGCAGCTGATTGCCGGGCCGCGGCCCGGGAAGATTTGAAGAAAATACCGGCAAGGGTTTACGCCCCGCTGGGCCTGTTGGCCTGCTATTTGACGGCCATTCCCAATGTGATTGGCATTTACGCCTCTGCCGGGGACGTCAATTGGGGACTGACCATCCTGGCTTTTGCCTTGGCCTTGCTGGCTTATCTTTACCAAGCGGCCTTCATGCTCTATTTGAAGCGCTGGCGCGCCCATGTCAAAATTGGCGCGGTCAAGCCAACCTTTTGGGAAGTCCTCTCTGGCAAGCGGATTCCGCGCCTTTTGGAATATGCCGTGTTGCAGAGCGTGTTGACTCAGAGCGTCGACGTGGTGTCCATGCGGGTGATGACTGATGGCAAAATGGCCTCCGGCCTGCGCTTTTCAATCACGACTTTGCTGGCCATAATTTTGATTTGGTTCTTAATGCGGCTGTCGCAAGTGCCATACCTGATCGATGACGACTTGCTGGAGGGCAACCGCAACGGCTTTTTTGACGAGGTCAATGAAAGCTGGCGGCTGATGAAGGGCCGCTGCTGGTCGTTCTTCTTCTTGAACCTGTCCTTTTTGGGCTGGATTATCCTGCAGAACGTGACGGGCGGGCTGGCCAGCTTCTTCGTGCAGCCATACCTGGCCTTGGCCTGCGCGGAATTTTACAGCCAAATTCTGGAAGACGAGCACATTTTTGACCGTTAGCAAATCTTAAGCTTTTCAGGCAGATTTTCCTGTTTGCCAGTCTCAAAATAGACTATAATTGTGAGTGCTAACTACTAGTCTCAAAATATGTAATTAAAGTGTGCTGACGTGTTTAAATGGTGGTATAATAGACTTATCCTAATAGAAAGGACGAGTCTATTTTTTATGTCT
>NZ_JAOQBX010000015.1:123-1013 GCF_044902225.1 Lactobacillus sp. 23-2
CCCCGTAAAGTCCTCAACTAAATCAAAAAACTTGAAATTCATCCCCGTAAAGTCCTCAACTAAATCAAAAAACTTGAAATTCATCCCCGTAAAGTCCCCAACTAAATCAAAAAACTCGAAATTCATCCCCGCAAAGTCCCCAACTAAATCAAAAAACTCGAAATTCATCCCCGTAAAGTCCTCAACTAAATCAAAAAACTCGAAATTCATCCCCACAAAGTCCCCAACTAAATCAAAAAATTCGAAATTCATCCCCGCAAAGTCCCCAACTAAAGCCAAAATTTCGAAACTAATCCCCGCAAAGTCCCCAACTGCAGCGCTCTCCCAGAGAATCGGCTTGGTTCAGTAAAAAGCGGGGCTCCAATTTCGAAAAAACGGCTTGGTTCAGTAAGAAGCGGGGCTCCAATTTCGAAAAAACGGTTTGGTTCAGTAAAAAGCGGGGCTCCAATTTCGAAAAAACGGTTTGGTTCAGTAAAAAGCGGGGCTTAAATTTCGAAAAACGGTTTGGTTCAGTAAGAAACGGGGCTTAAATTTTGAAAAAACGGCTTGGTTCAGTAAGAAGCGGGGGCTTAAATTTCGGAAAAACGGTTTGGTTCAGTAAAAAATGTGGTTCGAATAAATGATTATCCCCGTTTTTACCGTAGCCAAGCGCAAATCCCGCAAATCCATCCCCGTTTTTACCGCAGCCAAGCGCAAATCGTCCAAATCCATCCCCGTTTTTACCGTAGCCAGGCGCAAATCCCGGAAATCCATCCCCGTTTTTACCGCAGCCAAGCGCAAATCCCGCAAATCCATCCCCGTTTTTACCGCAGCCAGGCGCAAATCCCGGAAATCCATCCCCGTTTTTACCGTAGCCAAGCGCAAATCCCGCAAATCCATCCCCGTTTTTA
>NZ_JAOQBX010000015.1:1113-44289 GCF_044902225.1 Lactobacillus sp. 23-2
CCGCAGCCACGTCCAAATCCCGGAAATCCATCCCCGCTTTTACCGCAGCCAAGTCCGCATTCGCGCAACGCAGCCACGTCCAAGTCCGCATTCGCGCAAGCAAAAAGCAGCAGGGCCCGAAGGCCCTGCTGCTGATACCTATCTTTACAAAAATCCGCGCGCGCCCCCGCACCCCCGCGCGCCCCTACACCGCGCATTACCCGCGGCTGCGGCGGATGAAGCACAGGAGGCAGCCGTCGAGGAAGGCCAGCAGGAGGCTGGAGGTCAGGAAGTCCAGGACGTTGCCGGACATGTAGCCGGCGCCTAGGATCATGCCGCTGGCCAGCAAGCTTGTGGTAACCAGGTAGTTCCGGACGCCCTTGAAGCGCAGCCACTCCCAGACCCCGTAGAGGAGGATTCCCAGGTAAAAGCCCAGGTAGAGGACCGTGCCGGCCACCCCCAGCGAGTACGCTTGGGCCTTGAAGTCCCGTTCCAGGTTAAAAATATTGGTTTCCCGGGTGTAGCCGATCCCCAGCCACTTGTCCCAAGGACTGGCGTTGGTGGCCACGACCCGGTCCAGCATGGCCGTCTCCACGTTCCGGTTGGCCAGGCGGTAAGTGGCGGGCTTCTTAAGCATGTCGATCCAGAACTGCGGGTCGTACTTGTAAGGGTAGGACTTGGTGATGAAGCGCTTGTTCAAGGCGTATTTCTGGTAGTTCTTTGCCAAAAAGTCCTTCTCAAATTCCGCCAGCTTGGCCGGATCATTCCGGTACTTGGCCAGGCCCGCGGCCAGTTCCGCGTTCTCCTTGGAGATGTCGGCGTCGTGGCTCTTGGCCCAGTAGATTTCGTATTCATACCGCTGCACGGCCGGGGTGACCTTGTAGGTCACGGCAAAAGCCGCGAACAAGACCGCCATCACGGCCACCGGCTTCCAGGAGAAGCTTTCGTTCTTAGTCAAAAAAATATGAAACAGCCAACCCAGCAGGCTCAAGATCATGCTGGCCAAGAGCCCATACAAGGCCACCTTGGTCCCCACTTCCAGCATGGCCAGGAAGTGGACCACGGCCAAAAGGCAGTTCTGCCACTTGAAGCGGGCCAAAAGCAGGTAGAAGACCAGCGGCGCCAGCATCAGCAAGATGGCGCTCAAAGTGTTGGTGAAGTAGAAGAAGCCCTTGGAAGCTGAATGGGAGTAGCCGTACAAGGGTCCCATGAACCAGGTGAAGATGTTGCCGGAGATCACCCCGTGCTCATATGACTTCAAGGATACCACGAAGAGGTTGGACAAGACGATGATGCCCGAGAAGGTCAGGCTGACCCAGTAGCAGACCTTGAGGAACAGCTCTTTGGAGATTTCCAGTCCCTGGGTCAGGTAGATCAGGATCAGGGGCATGGCCATTCTGAAAAGGTAAAAAATTTCCCCGAACAGGGAGTAGCCATAGCCTGACGGGTTGATGCTCTTAAAAGTCTTGGCGTGCCACAGGTGCAAAAAGCAGTAGACAGTCAAGACGGCCAGGTAGGCCCAGAGCCAGTACTGGCGCTTCAAGCGGCTTCGGTGGTCCTGGTCACACAGGTAAAGGCCCAGCAAGGCCAGGACCCCAATGATCCGCAGGATGGTCGGGATGGTAAAGGGCAGAACCGTGGCCAGGCGCCCCTCGTAGAAGAAGTCGAAATCCAGGAAGGGCTGGATGAGGACGAAGCCGCAGAGGAGCTTGCGCGCTTTTTCGTTCATTGATTTTCCTCGCTTTCTATTGCTTAATCATCTTAACACAAGTTGCGGCAGGCAAGAAAAAAGGGCCAGCTCCTTGGAGCTGACCCGTAACTGGCTTATTTGCCGGTCTTCTTGCCTTTGGCCGTCTTGGCCTTGGCTTCTTTCTCGTCCTTGTCTGCCGCCTTCATGGTTGGGGCAATCTTTTCCACGGTCACGTTGTTGGTGGACAGGGCCTTGGCCTTCTTGGCTGACTTGGCCGGCTTCATGTTCTTGAAGTTGACGACCAGCTTGTAGTTCAAGTCGCTGACGGCAGTCGCGTCGACATCGTCAAAAGAGGTGATGGCGAGCAAGGCTGAATTTTCGTAAATCTTTTCCACCGTGCCCTGGAATGGCTTCTTCAATTCTTCTTCTGACTTGGCGGTCACAACTGCGCCCAATTCAACATCTGCTTTTTTCATGTCTTGGCCTCACCTTTTTATTTAACTGGTTAAAATTACAACGAAGTTATACTATATTATATGTCCAAAAAATTCAAGTTAGGAGCACCCTCTTTTGCAAAAAATAATTCTGATCGCTGGTCCAAGCGGGGCTGGCAAGACTACTATTTCCGACTATCTCAGCCAGCAGCACCACATCCAGCGGGTGATCACCCACACGACCCGGCCCAAGCGCGCCGGCGAAAAGGATGGGGTCGCCTACTACTTTGAAGACGAGGCCTCCTTCAGCCGCCTCCACCTCTTTGAGTCGGTCAAATACGGCGACTACCATTACGGGTCCAGCCAGGAAGGGCTGCGGAAGGCCTGGGCCAAGGGCGACCTGGTCAGCCTGATCGTTGACATTGAAGGCGCCCGCTCCTACATCAAGGCCCTAGGCCCGCAGGTCTACTTCCTGTACGTGACCAGCCCGGTCGCGGAACTGGCTGAACGGATGCGGCTTAGAGGGGATGACCCGGCCAAGATCAAGCAGCGCCTGACGGGGCATGAATTGAATGCTCTCCCAAGCGACCTGGCCCCTTACGCCCATATCCTGGTCAATGAAGATTTAACACAGACAAAGCAGGCCCTTGACCGGCTTGTATTGCAATTAAAGGAGCAAAAGTAACATTTTTTAAAGAACGTGTGATTATTTTGACACAGAACTGAAATATTTCCTCTGTATGATATAGGGCATCAAGTTCAATTAAGCAATTAATTCAAGCATACAAGTAAAGGAAGTTATCATTTTGAAGTTCAAGAATTCACTCGTTAAAGCTTTCGCCGCCGTGGCCTTTGCCTTCGCCGGCCTCGTAACTGTTTCAACCGTTTCTGCCAACAACGCCCCACAAGTGCAAGCTGCTTCCAAGGCAAGCAAGCGCAACAAGGTCGTTGCCCTAGCTAAGAAGGAAGTTGGCAAGCGCTACGTTTACGGCGCTACTGGCCCAAACGCCTTTGACTGCTCCGGCCTGACTTCATTCGTCTACAGCCGCGCCATCGGCAAGAACATTACTCGGACCACCTTCACCCAAGTAAAGCGGGGCAAGACGGTGCGCGTTTCAACTGCCACCCTGCAGAAGGGCGACCTCCTCTTCTGGGGTTCCAAGAACTCACCTTACCACGTTGGGATCTACGTTGGGGGCGGCCAATACGTGCACGCTGCCACCCCAAGCCAAGGCGTGCGCAAGCAGACTCTGAGCGGCTACTTCTGGCCATCAACTGCCAAGCGGATCATCTAATTGCCTTTGTTTCAAAATGATGCTGATGATAAGAGCGTCCCGCGGACACCTGTCCGCGAGGCGCTTTTTGCTTGCCAAAAAAGGCGGCTAAAGCCCTTGATGACGGGAAAAAGCGGACTGACTTTCGTTTGTGAAAGCAAGAGGGGGCATTTCTTACAAAAGTAATCGAAAACAAAATTATTTTCGAAGAATGTAAGGCAAGAGGGTTGAACATTAGAAAAGAATTAAATAGAATATGGTCATCGTTAATGAAAGTCAAATAAAGTCTGATTTGTAAAGAAGGTATTTACCATGAGAATTGCATGTTACGGCGTTCGCCCTTTGGAAAGAAGTTACTTTAAGAAGTTGAACAAGTACGGCTATGACTTGAAGCTCATTGGCGAATACTTGAACCGGGAAAACGTTGAAGAAGCTGCTGACTGTGACGCGGTTTTGGTCCGCGGGAACTGTCTTTGTGACCGGACCAACTTGAAGAAGTTCAAGTCCTATGGGATCAACTGGGTCTTTACCAGGTCGGTCGGCGTTGACCACTATGACTTGAAGGCCGCCAAGGAACTGGGCATCTCGGTTGCCCGCGTCTCTAACTACTCGCCATACGCGGTTGCCAACTTGGCCTTTACTTTGGGCGTAACCCTGTCCCGCCATGTTGGGGAAGCAGTCCACCATGTCCATGAACAGGACTTCGAGATGCACCCGGACTACTTCGCGACTGAATTCAACCGCTTGAAGGTTGGCATCTACGGGGCCGGCAAAATCGGCGCCGTTGAAGGCAAGATGTGGAAGGGCCTTGGCAGTCAGGTCTATGCCTATGACCCTTATCCATCCGACTTTGCCAAGCAATACTGTGAATTCGTCTCTGCAGAAGAACTGCTCGCGACCTGTGACATCGTGTCCGTGCATGTGCCTTACTTCCCAGGGAAGAATGACGAATTGATCAATGAAGACTTCATCGAGAGCATGAAGCCAGGCGCGGTCTTGATCAACACGGCCAGAGGTGAACTGGCCAACGAAGCCGCTGTCGCAGCGGGCATCAAGTCTGGTCAATTGGGTGGCTACGGTGCCGATGTCGTAACCAGCGAAAAGAAGATCATGGGTCACCAATTTGCCAACCAAGAGCAGGTTCCTGACCATGACGTGCAAGAATTGATGGACCTCTACCCACGCGTCCTGCTGACGCCGCACATGGGCTCCTTTACTGAACCAGCCTTGGAAGACATGATCGCCCTGTCCTACAACAATTTCCACAACATGGAAGCCGAAGGCACGGTTGACCAGCGCAACAAGGTTGAATACAAGGCCCCAGCGCCAAAGATCAAGGTCGAAGTCTCCACTGCCGCTACGGAAAAGGTTGGCGCCTAAGACTGAGTTGCAAAAGCATACGATAACAATTTAACAAATAGGCTGGAAGGCTCTCCGCTTGAGAATAGCGGGGAGTCTTCCTTTTTGTCTGCTAGCTTTCGTGCAAAAGTTCTGTAAAGCTAATTCAAAGAATTGCAAACAGCCTGTAAACGGCTTGTAACAAAGATTGGTTAAGATAGAAAGCGTACTTAAGGAAAAAATGAATCAAACTAATTATCTAACTTAAAAAATCAAATTCGGGAGTGTAATCGAGAAATGTTGAAGCTGAAGAAAGTATTTGCAAAATTGACCTTGGCCCTGGCCTTAGCCGCTGGCGTGAGCTTCGCGGCCAGCCAGGTGCCAAGTGCCGGCCAGCCAGTCCAGGCTGCCTCAAAGAAGACCCAGCGCAACAAGGTCGTTTCCTTGGCCAAGCAGCAGGTTGGCAAGCGCTACGTCTGGGGCGCGACTGGCCCTTACAGCTTTGACTGCTCCGGCTTGACCTCCTTTGTCTACAGCAAGGCCATCAAGAAGAACATTACCCGGACCACCTACACCCAGGTCAAGAAGGGGAAGACGGTCAAGGTTTCCACCAGGAAGCTGCAAAAGGGCGACCTCCTCTTCTGGGGCTCCAAGCGCTCACCATACCACGTGGGGATCTACATCGGCGGCGGCAAGTACGTGCACGCCGCCACGCCAAGCCAGGGCGTGCGCAAGCAGAGCCTGAGCCGCTACTTCTGGCCATCAACCGCCAAGCGGATCATCTAAGCCAGATTGATTACAGAAAAAGAAAAAATAGCAATAAGCCACTGGAAGCCAAATTCCGGTGGCTTATTTAAATAGGAGACTTTTTAACAAGATAGTATTAGCTTTGTAACAGCTTTGTAACATTGGTTAATTATGATAGTCATTGTGTAAAAAAGAAGACAAAAAATGAAAGATTGTCATTGAAATGACAAGAAGGTATCTTATAGTGAATTTAAAGCGTACTTTAATCAAATTAACCGCGGCTTGCGCCCTGTTCTTCACCGGCGCGGCCGCTGTCACTCAAAGCCAAGTCAACACCGTTGCTGCTGCCCGCGTCAAGGACGTCAACAAGCAAGTTGTCGTCAACTACGTTGCCGGCTACAGCATCAAGAGCTGGAAGAACTACAAGAAGGGGACCGTCCGCGGCAACGCCACCGCCAACTCTTACAAGCACGGCACGACTTTGAACGTTACCGGCCAAGTAACTTACAAGAAGCAGGTCTGGTACCGGCTGGGCGACCATGAGTGGATTTTGAAACGGTACACTTTGACCACTGCCCAATGGGCCAAGAAGGCCAAGGAAGCCGAAGAGGCTGCCAAGAAAGCTGCCAAGAAGGCCGCTAAAGAAAAGAAGCTGTCCAAGAGCAAGAGCCGCAAGGCCGCTAAGGTCGTTGCTTTAGCTGAAAGCGAACTGGGCAAGCCTTATGTTTGGGGTGCTACCGGCCCTTACAGCTTTGACTGCTCTGGCCTGACTTCATACGTTTACAAGCACGCCATCGGCAAGAACATCAGCCGGACGACTTACACCCAAGTCTACCAAGGCAAGCGGGTAGCCGTTTCAAGCGCCACCTTGAAGAAGGGCGACCTGCTCTTCTGGGGTCCGTCAAGCGCTCCTTACCACGTTGGGATCTACGTTGGCGGCGGCAAGTATGTTCACGCTGCTACGCCAAGCCAAGGCGTCATCAAGCAAAGCCTGAGCTACTACTTCTGGCCATCAACTGCTAAGCGGATCATCTAATTCAAAGCCAAATAAGATACCATCGAACGATAAGCGTCAGCGAAAGGCTGGCGCTTTTTGCTTGTGAAAAAGCCTAAGTTTTAATGACTTGTATCATGCCTGTTACAGAAATGTAATATAAGTTCCGTAGAATATTAGCCAGTAATATCAAATAGACGGAGCAAGAATTTCAATATGCATAGCAAACAGCGCAATTTCACTTATCTTTTGAGTTTATTAGCCCTGGCCTGCTTTTTTGCGGTCAAGCCAGGCATGGTCAAGGCGGAGACCAACGATGCCCAGACCGTCCAAGCCGACCCGGTCAAGAAGATCAAGAAGACCTTTGTGGCCTACAACCGCGGCAACAAGCTGAACATCTGGTCCACCTACGGCAAGGGCAAGAAGGTCGTGACCCGCTACAAGTCCGGCCGCAAGTTTACGGCGACTGGCCAGGTCAAGGCAAACGGCAAGACCTGGTACCGGATCAGCTCAAAGAAGTGGATCAACGGCGTAAATGCGATTACGACTGCAAAGTACAACAAGATCAAGGCGGCTGCCGCCAAGGATTCCAAGCAAAAGAAGGTGGTGGCCCTGGCTTCCAGCGAATTGGGCAAGCGATACGTCTGGGGCGCGACTGGCCCTTACTCCTTTGACTGCTCCGGCTTGACCATGTACGTCTACAAGCACGCCCTGGGCGTCAACCTGCCGCACTACTCAGTGTCGCAGCTCTACTACGGCAGGGCGGTTTCCACCAAGAGGCTGCAAAAGGGCGACCTGCTCTTCTTTGGCTCCAAGCGCGCGCCAAGCCACGTGGGCATCTACGTTGGCGGCAACAAGTTCGTCCACGCGTCCAGCCCAACGGTTGGCGTCATCAAGTCAACGGTCAGCACCCGGCCATCAAGCGTCTTTTATCCGTCAAGCGCCCGCCGGCTGATCTAAGCTAAGCATATTGGTCATGGTCTCATCTTGGATGAGGCCATTTTTTTGCGCTTGTAACAAACTTGTAATACAAAGAAAGCTTGCTAGGAAGCGGCTTGAGCGTTTATTATAAGTATTAATAGCATCAAAATAGCGTAGTAGTCTTGGAGGATAGTTTATGGGCAAGTCAAGCAAGTGGGTCAAGCTTGTCACGGTTTTCGCGGCGTTCTTTGCTTTCGCGGCATTAAAGACGCCAGCAGCATACGCGCAGGTCAAAGGCCGGGTAGCCAGAGTCCAGACGATCAAGAAGACGGCCATTTGGAACAACTACAAGCGCGGCCGCCGGAAGAAGACCAAGAAGTACTTGAAGAAGGGCACGGTCAAGAAGGTTCAGGCCGAAGCCACTGACAGCAAGCACACGGTCTGGATCAAGGTTGGCAGCAAGAAGTGGATTCAAAGCAAGAATACGGTAGTGGTGTCCACGACGACCAAGTCCAAGACGGCCCAAGCCAAGGCAGCTCTGTCAAGCACGCAGATCACCCAGGCGGCTTCCAGCCAGGCTCCAACCGGGTCCAATTTCCGGCAGGCGGCAGTCGTCAACCTTGCCAAGCAGCAGGTTGGCCGCGCCTATGTCTGGGGCGGGGTTGGCCCTTACAGCTTTGACTGCTCCGGTCTGGTGCAATGGGTCTACAAGACAGCCGTTGGCAAGACCGTTTCCAGAACTACCTACACCCAAGTCAACGAAGGCTATGAAGTTCCCGTTTCCGCGGCTGCTTTGCAGCCAGGGGACTTGCTCTTCTGGGGCGCCAAGAGCGCGCCGTACCACGTAGCGATTTACGTTGGCAACGGCCAATACGTTTCCGCCGCTGATGAAACCCAAGGGGTCATCTTAGCGACCTTGAGCAGCTACTACTGGCCAGTTACGGCCCGCCACCTGCTTTAATAGGGGCCCTGCTTATGGCAGGGCTTTCTTTTTAGTTGCGTCAGGGACGAGACTTGCTTTATTATAAGAATAGGTATCGTCAAGTCGTTATATAGGGGGAATGTTGGACATGAACAAGTCAAAGTGGATTAAAGTGTCAGCCGCCGCTCTGACTTTCTTAAGCATTTCGGCAACCGGCATGAAGCCTGTCTCACAAACGGTCAACGCCTCATCGAAGCGGATCAAGGTCGTGGCTAAGAAGTATGTCACGGTTTGGACCAACTATCAGAATGGCCGCCACGTGGCCACGCATGCCAAGAAGGGCACGGCCTGGATGGTTCTGCAGACTGCCAAGGACAGCATGGGCAATGTCTGGTACCGGGTCGGCAAGAACCAGTGGGTCATGGCAAAGTACGTCAAGCAAGCCGTCAAGACCAAGCCGGCCAAGGCTAAGAGCAAGAACAAGAAAGTCAAGCAGACGGCCCAGAAGGCCAAGACCAAGGCGGTCAGCGCGGTGAAGCTGGCGGCGTCTTGGGGTGCCCCGATGGGTTCTCGGGCCAAGGCCAACGCGGTCGTCAGCCTGGCCAAGCAGCAGGTCGGCAAGGCTTACTCCAAGGGGTCAACTGGGCCTAAGTCATTTGACAATACGGGCTTGGTTGCCTATGTCTACAAGAAGGCCGCCGGGGTCAATACCGGCCGGTCAGTCAAGGACCAGAGCAAGCAGGGGATTGCCGTTGACTCAACCAAGAACCTGCAGAAGGGCGACCTGCTCTTCTGGGGCTCAGCCACCAACCCATACAGCGTGGGGATTTACGTTGGCGGCGGCAAGTACGTGGCCGCTACGGGCAGCAAGGATGGCGTCGTGCAGACGACCCTTTCCAGCTACTTCTGGCCAAGCAAGGCTAGACGGGTCCTGTAATTATCGATAGCAAAGCAAATAAATGAGTCTGGGCAAGGCTCTCGGACGCTCATCTAATTTAGATGAGCGTTTTTTGTGTTTGGGGCAAGCGAAAAAAGGCTTCCAGAAGTTTTATCACTTCTAGAAGCCTTTTTAGCTCTTAGCGTATTTCCCAGACTCATTTTCCCTATTGTTGCACGTATTGCAGGAAGCGGGCCTGGTCTTCGGGGGCGATGTTGGCCACGAGGTGGATGCCGTCATCTTGGTAGTCTTCGATCTCAACATGGGCGTGCTCATGCAGGTAGCCCAGCTCCTTGCCGGCAGACAGGGGCAAGAGGAGCTGGAAGGACTTGTAATTGCTGAAGACCCGTTTGGTGATCAAGTCAGCCAGGGCCCGGATTGAGGCTGGGTCTTGGGCGCTGTAGAGGAGGTCGTTGCCTTCGATCTGCGGGTAGCTGCGCTCAGTCAGGTCAGCCTTGTTGTAGGCGGTGATGATTGGAATCCCGGTGACGCCGATTTCCTCCAAGACGCTCATGGTGGTCTTGATCATCTGGTTCATGTTAGGGTCGGTCGCGTCGACCACGTTGACCAGGAGGTCAGCGTCCTTGGCTTCCTGCAAGGTTGCCTTGAAGGAGTCGACCAGGTTGTGGGGCAGCTTGGAGACGAAGCCGACCGTGTCGGACAGGATAAAGGAGAAGCCCTTGTCCAAGTCGATCCGGCGGACGGAAGTATCCAGGGTCGCGAAGAGCATGTCTTTGGCAAAAACCTGCTTATCGCTGTTCTCGACGCCAAAGACCTTGAGCAGGCCGTTCATTGTAGTAGACTTGCCGGCATTGGTGTAGCCGACCAGGGCCACCTTAGGCAAGCGGCTTTGGTTGCGGCGGGCCGCTTTGATGTCTTCTTGGCCGGCGATGTCTTTGAGCTCGTGCTTGATGGCAGAGATCTGCTTGCCGATGGTCCGCCGGTTCATTTCCAGCTTGGATTCCCCAGCCCCACGGTTGGCGAAGCCGCCGCCAGTCGAGCCGCCGCTGCCGCGCTGCTGGTCCAAGTTGTTCTCAGACGGGTGCAGGCGGGGCAGCTCATACTGCAGGCGCGCCAGCTGGACCTGCAGCTTGGCCTGCTTGGTCCGGGCCCGGCTGGAGAAGATTTCCAAGATCAATTCCGTCCGGTCGACGACGCGTAGCTTGGTCATCTGTTCCAAGTTGCGGATCTGCATTGGCGAGAGCTCATCATTGATTACTAATACTTCCGCTCCCAGGCCATGGGCCATGTTCTTGATCAAGTTGACCTTCCCGCTGCCCAGGTAGGTGCTGTTGACGATCGCTTCGGCCCTTTGCACGGACTGGCCGACGACTTCATAATTGTTGGCTTCGGCCAGGTTGGCCAATTCGGTCATGTAGTAGTCAAAGTTGGGATCATTCAAGTTTACCCCAGCTAAGTATGCTTTTATTTTATGTTGCGTATTGTCAATCATAGCGCTCCCCCTTATCATTTCCCCTTAATTCAGGGTTAAAATTTAAAAATCATGTTACAGATATTGTAGCCTAGATTGCGGCGCATGCAAGCTACCTGTTTCTGCTATAATAGTAGATACAGTTTTGTTTAGCAGCAAAAAAGCATCATTTAGCAAATGATAATGAGGTTATTATTAAATAACTATGATGTTGAATAGCTGTAAGCGCTGGCGTATATTGCATGCAAATATGTGAGCACTTATACTGTATTATTATCACTATACAATAGGGACAGTATTGGGAAGATGTCCTTATGATGAGGGAAAAGAAAAATATATAAAGAGGTAATAAGATACCGATGTCGGAAATTGAACAACAAAAGGTAGAGCATCGTCATCACCACCACCACCACCATCATCATCACCGCCATCACAAGCGTCATATTGGCCGCTATGTTGCGATTGTTATTGGGATCGTTCTGCTGGCAGCCTTGATGGTAGCTGGCTATGCCTACAAGAACGCGCGCAACGCGACTACCGCGATGTACACTCCTGTTTCAAAGAACATTAAGAGCAACAAGGGCCGGTCATCTTCTGACCAGATTCTGGACAAGAAGAAGCCAGTCAACTTGCTGATCTTAGGGACTGACACCGGCGCGGAGGGCCGCAGCGTGAAGAAGTATCACGGGCTGACGGACTTGATGATGTTCGTGACGGTCAACCCGTCCATGAAGCAGACGAGAGTCACGACGATCGCTCGGGACTCCAAGGTCAACCTGCCTGACTACCCAGAGTATTCACCAATCAAGTTGAACAGTGCCTACTCACTTGGCGGGGTTACCGAAACCATGAAGACCTTGGACAAGTACTACAGCGTGCCGATTGACGGCTATGTGCTGGTCAACTGGAAAAGCACGATGAAGATCATCACTAAGATGGGTGGCGTTGACGTAACTTCACCATTGACCTTTGACAATATGGGCTACAGCTTCAAGAAGGGTGAAACTTACCATATTTCAGGCAAGAAGGCCTTGGCCTTCGTTCAGCTCCGCCACGGCGATCCACGGCAAGACTACGGCCGGCAGGACCGTGAGCGGCGGGTCATGGTAGCTGCCTTGAAGAAGAGCGTTTCCTACAAGAATATCTTGAACAGCAGCTTTATGCAGTCCCTGGGCAACAGCGTGCAAACTGACTTGACTTTAAACCAGATGATCAAGCTGGCGACCAACTACCGCGGCGCGACGGCCACGATCAAGTCAGACTACGCGCAAGGCCGGAGCAGCAGCGTCAACAACCAGAAGTTTGGCAACATGGAAGTCGAGATCATGACGACCAAGGAAAGACAGCGGATTTCCAACAATATCCGCAAGACTTTAGGAATTAAGACTGTCAACGTTTATAAGGAGGATAACTAGTGAGCGCTGAACAACAGAATAATGAAGAAGTAACCATTGATCTGCGCAGACTCTTCATCTTGATCAAGAAGCACTTTATCAGCATCTTGATTTGGATGATCGGCCTGGGATTGATTGCTTATGGGGTTTCAGAATACGTTCTGGTACCCAAGTACACTGCCAGCACTCAATTGTTGGTTAACCGGAAATCAGCCGACGTTAACCAAGCATATGCCAACCAGCAAGCCGACGTTAACGCGGTTACGACTTATAAGGACATTATTACCAGCCGGGTAATCTTGAAGGGAGCTTCCAAGTACCTGGCCAACCCAGTTACGGTGGTCAGAAAGGCGACTCCAGCCAAGAAGGCCGTTTACCGGACTGATGATGATGGGACGAAGGTCTTGGTCAAAAAGGCAGTCAAGGCCAAGCCAGCCGTTATCAAGCGGGACGGCAAGAGCTATTCGGTTTCTCCTAGTGAATTGTCTAGCGCTGTTTCAGTAACGACTACGACTTCATCACAGGTCTTCAGCCTGTCAGCTACGGCTGAAACTCCAGAAAAGGCGCAAGCAATTGCCAATGCAGTAGCCAAGGAATTCAAGAAGCAGATTCCTGCAATCATGGACGTCAACAACGTGACGATTGTTGCGGAAGCTTCTAAGGGGACCAAGTCATTCCCAAAGGTGAAAATGTTCACTGCAGTTGGGGTCTTGGCTGGTTTAGTGGTCAGCTTGTTGATCATTATCATCAAAGATCTGTCAGATACGAGCGTTCGTGATGATAGCTTTATGGAAAAGGAATTAGGCTTGGTCAACTTGGGTGAGGTTTCCAGCATTAAGATGCCAAAGGATTGGACCTTTACGGCAGCCAGTGCTGAAAAGCACAGAAGCTTGGGCACCAGAAGACGGGTTTAGGAGGTTAGCATGGGCTTATTTAGAAAGAAGCACTTAGACAACGAAACGATGGAAAACGGGGCTAAGCTGATTACCCTGGCTAACCCGCAAAGCGTCATTTCAGAACAGTTCAGAAATATCCGGACCAACATCAATTTCATGAACGTTGACAAGGAAGTCAAGACGATTGCCTTTACTTCAGCTATGGCCAGTGCCGGCAAGTCAACGGTCAGTGCCAATGTGGCAATCACCATGGCACAAGCAGGCAAGAAGACGATCTTGATCGATGCCGATTTGCGTAGACCAACTTTGCATTCAACTTTCAACGTAACTAACAGCAACGGGTTGACGACTTTGTTGACTAGCCGGACTAAGGAAATGGATGCGGCTAGCGTGATTCGGGAAAGCGGCGTAGAGAATTTATCAATTCTTACCGCAGGCCCAATTCCACCTAATCCTTCAGAGCTCTTGTCTTCCAAGCATATGCTTGACTTGATTGAAGACTTGAAGCAAAAGTACGACATGGTTATCTTGGACTTGGCCCCAATCTTGGACGCGGCTGAAACCCAGCAACTGACCAGCTCCTTAGACGGGACGATCTTGGTAGTCCGGCAGGGACATTCACAGAAGGCTGCGGTTAAGCGTGCCGTTGAACTGTTGAAGCTGACTAATTCAGCAATTTTAGGCTATGTTATGAATGACGTTGGTGCCGATGGGGATGGCGGTTACGGCTATGGCTATGGTTACGGCTATGGCTATGGTTACGGTTACGGAGAAGAAGAAACAAAGAAAAAGGGGCTCTTTGGGAGAAAGAAGTAGCCTCAGATAAGTTCGAGAAAAAATAAGAAGTTTGGATGTACTATTTAGGAGAGGAAAGAATGGAAATGAGCCAAGCATATGTTGATCAAGCCAAAGTCAAAGGTCGGCCAATCTATTATGGAATTAAGCGGCTCTTTGATTTTCTGGCTTCTCTAGTTGCATTAATTTTATTATCGCCGCTCTTTTTATGGTTGGCGATTAAAATTCGCAGTGAAGATGGCGGCCCGGTCTTTTATTCACAAATCAGAATCGGCAAGAATGAGGAGCCATTTCGGATTTACAAATTCCGTTCAATGGTGGTCAATGCCGATAAAATGAAGAAAGAACTCTTGGATCAAAACGAAGTTGAGGGTGCCATGTTCAAAATGCATGATGATCCCCGGATTACCAAGATCGGCAAGTTCATTCGGGCTCATAGCTTGGATGAATTACCACAGTTGTGGAATGTTTTGATTGGCAATATGTCACTGGTTGGTCCACGGCCACCTCTGCCAAATGAGGTTGAACAGTATACTGACTATGACAAGCAGAGATTGCTGGTTAAGCCTGGCTGTAGCGGCCTTTGGCAGGCAACTAGCCGGAATGCGGCAGATTTTGCGGAAATGGTGCAACTCGACATTGAGTACATCAACCGGAGTGGCGTCTTCTTTGATCTGTGGATCATTTTTAAGACAATCGGTGTTATCTTCCACCCGAACGGGATGTACGAAGGGTAAGTGTTTGCGAGGATTTAATAACCTCGCTTTTTTATTAGGAAGCAAGCAATGTCTAAAGAAAATATTAAAGTTTGTTTGGTTGGATCAAGTGGCGGTCACTTGACACACTTGTATATGTTGAAACCATTTTGGCAAAACAAGGATCGTTTCTGGGTGACCTTTGATAAAGAAGATGCTAGAAGCAAACTTAAGGGTGAGCGATTCTATCCTTGCTATTACCCAACTAACCGTAATTTGAAGAACTTAATCAAGAATACTTTCTTGGCAATTAAGGTACTTCGTAAAGAGAAGCCTGATCTTATTATTTCTAGTGGGGCAGCTGTTGCGGCGCCATTCTTTTATATCGGAAAAATGATGGGAGCTAAGCTAGTATACATTGAAGTATTTGACCGCTATGATAAACCGACAGTAACCGGAAAGCTTGTCTATCCAATTACTGATAAGTTTATTGTAGAATGGGAAGAAATGAAGCAGGTTTATCCTAAGGCAATTAACTTGGGTAGTATCTTCTAGAGGAACTTATGATATTTGTAACTGTAGGAACACATGAGCAACCATTCAACCGTTTGATTGAGAAGATGGATGAATTGGTTGCTAACGGTGATATCAAGGAAAAAGTTGTTATTCAATATGGTTTCAGTACCTATGATGCCAAGCACTGTGAGATGCACAAGATGATGAGCTTTGATGAGATGCAGCAAACTTTTAAAAATGCGCGTATCATAATTACTCATGGTGGACCATCTAGTTTTGTGGAAGCCCTGCAGTATGGTAAAGTGCCGATTGTAGTACCGCGACAGCTGAAATTTAATGAACACGTTAACAATCACCAAGTTGATTTTACCAAGCTGATTGCTAAAAGAATGAACAACATCATTCCCATTTACGATATTGATGATTTAGCTGCTACAATTGCTAATTATGACAGTATTGTTAAAACGAAAAACAGTGGTGAAAGCAGCAATAATAGGAAATTTAATGAGAATCTAGAAAGAATTGTAGATCAATTGATGTAAGGAGATATTTTTTGATTCCTAAGATTATACATTACTGTTGGTTTGGAAATAGTGAGTTGCCAGATATTGTTAAGGACTGTATTTCATCGTGGAAAAAGTATTGCCCAGAATATGAAATTAAACGATGGGATGAATCAAATTATGACGTAAGTAAAAACGCCTATACTAGAGCAGCTTATAAAAATAAAAAATGGGCATTTTTAACTGATTATGTTCGATTAGACGTCCTATATAATGAGGGTGGGGTCTATATGGATACAGATGTAAAGCTTATACGTTCTTTAGATCCATTGATTGATAAAGGGCCCTTTATGTCGTTCGAGAAGAGAGGAAGGGTTAACACTGGTGTTGGATTTGCTTGTGAAGCAGGAAATCCAATCGTAAAAGAAAATAAAGATTATTACGAAAACAATTTATTTGTTGATGAAAATGGCAATTTCGAACCTGAGATATGCGTCAAAATTACAACAAAGATTTTAATAAAACATGGCTTAAATTATACGGAAAATGTAGTGCAAAAAGTAGATGGCTTAATTGTGTATTCGTCGGATTACTTCTCTCCCAAAAAATTAGGAACTGAAAAAATAACGCTAACTAGCAATACATATGGAATACATTTGTTTGCTTCTAGCTGGTATAAAGGGTCAAAGATATCCAGAAAAATGAAGTACCACTTAATTCCTCTTAAGGAATTTATCAAATACAAAATATTGAACAAAAAGCTTTATGAGTAGATTAAGAATGCTTCATTATTTAATACATATTGAAAAAATTGGTAATAAAGTAAGCAACCAACGTAAGTTGGAAAGTATACATTGTGAGAAATACGATCGAGTTCACTTATATTTGTGAGGGAAAATGAAAAAAATAGCTTTCTTAATTATGAATATGGAGAACAAGGGTGGAACCGAACGGGTTACATCGATGATAGCTAATGCTCTATCTGATAAATATCAGGTTTTTATTTTTAGCTGTCAAAAAGGTGAAAAGCCTCATTTTCATGTTGATGAGCGTGTTTCTATTGAATCTTTACATGGTGAACAGATTCAAAACACAGTCTTACGTAAAGTTAAAGTATATCGAGAACTTGCTAATAAGGTAAAAAAATACGAGATCGACATCATTGTAGCAGTAGATGTTGCCTTATACTTGTATCTGTATCCTTTGCAATTATCTAAGAAATGCAAGTGCATTGCTTGGGAGCATTTTAATTACTTTATTTCCCCAAATAGAATAGTCAAGTTTGGTAGAAAACTTGCAGCTAAGCATGCTGATTGTGTGGTTGTTCTTGGTAAGAAAGATATGCGGAATTATCAGCAAAATTTGTCTAAAATTAAGAGAATTGAGTATATTTATAATCCTGTAGCTGTGGAAACTACTGGCCAGATTGATGTAAATAGTAAGCGGATTATGGCTGCAGGGCGTTTAGAAGATCAAAAAGGTTTCGACTTGCTTATCGACGCATGGAATCTAATTGAACAGGATTGTCCTGAGTGGCATCTTGATATCTTTGGTGAAGGATCAAAAAAGGGGGATTTAGAACAGAAGATTAAAGATTTGGGGTTAAGTAGAGTTTTCTTAAAGGGTTATGCTAACGATATTGCAGAAGAATTACAAAAGTCTTCAGTTTTTGTTTTGTCATCACGATATGAAGGCTTTGTCTTAGTTCTTATCGAGGCACAAGCTAACGGCTTGCCATGTGTTAGTTTCGATTGTAAAGAAGGACCGGCTGAAATTATTAAGGACAATAAGAATGGTTTCTTGGTAAAAAACGGTGATGTGTCAGAATTTGCAATAAAATTGAAGCGTGTTTTAATGGATGATCGACTGCGCGAAAGATTTGCGCGTCACGCTAAAGACGATTTAGCTCGTTTTGATATTGTAAATGTGAAGACTAAATGGCAGAAACTAATTGAAAGCTTGTGATGATGATGAAAGTAACTGAAAAAAAAGAAGTTTCAATAATCATTCCGGTTTACAATGCTGAAAAATATCTTAGCAGATGTATTGAATCTATTGTCGGTCAAGATTATACCGATTTGCAGATTATCGTGGTGGATGATGGGTCTACAGATAATAGCCTAGAAGTTGTACAGGATTTTCAAGATGATAGGCTTCAAGTGTTCTCAATTGCTAATGGTGGTGTATCCAATGCACGCAATTTTGGTTTGAGCAAGGCAACTGGTTATTATGTTATGTTTGTAGATGCTGACGATTGGCTGAACCCTAATGTGATTGGCACACTTATTTCAGCTGAGCAACATTATGGGTATGATCTAATTTTGGGTAATTATTCTCGAGATACAGAATATTCTAAGTCGAAACAAGTAAGTACAATTTCGTTTAAAGATCTAACAAAAGACGAGACCTATCGACAAGTAATCAATCCGTATGGTTTTTATGGTAGTGTTTGGGCAAAAATATTTAAGTTAGATATTATCAAAGATAATAATTTGAAGTTTAATAATAACATTACAGTTGGTGAGGATTTACTTTTTGTCTATCAGTATCTAAATTTTGTTAAAACAGTAGCATATACTGATGCTAGACTATATAATTATTATATTAATAAAAAGAGTGTATTGAATAGCTTAGACACTGATACATTGTACCACCGTCTTGATATTTTGAAAGTTTACGAAACTATGTTTCAACAAAAAAATATACAGAAACAGAGTTATTATACTAGAGCGGTTGCAATTTATGTGCGTGAACTAACAGATTGGTACTGTTATGCAGTACATTTTAAACAGAAAAAACTTTCTGCATCACTAAAGGAAAAGATTAAGAAGTATTGGGCGATTTTTATGAAGGATGATACCTTCTCTGCCAAAAATAAGCTGGCTGCTTTTTTAAAGTATCATTTTCCTGCATTGGTTTATAAGTTAAAAGGGTAGATTGGGGGAGTATTCTTGATAAAATCGCTAAAAATCAATATTTCGTATCTGTACTTCACTATATTGTCCTTATATTTTGGGTTTGTTAATACACCGCTTCAATTTTCCTATGAAGTTCAAAACACTGTTTTAATCTTGATGGTGGGTATTTTTATATTCTGGTTTATCAACGAAAGATATACTGTAAAAGATATTGTATGGATTCTTTTCCTCTTGTTATTCGCTTCAATAACGGCTTGGAAAAATAATGCTGCTTTGTTGATAGATGTTATGTCAGCTATTATTTTTTCAAAAAGTCAGTCCAAATCTATTTTTAAATTAATTTTCTGGGAAAGAATTATTCTTAATGTCTTTAGGTCATCGCTTTCACTAACTGGCGTAATTCAGAATAAAGTTCAAGTTGCAAAGATGTAATGGGATATGGCTTAGGATTTGACAGTCCTAATAATTTATCTGTTGAAATAGGCATGTTAATATTGTTGTATGTCTGTGTTAAAGAATCGTCTTTAACTTTAAAAAGTATTTTTGTAATTATGGTTATTACGGCCATAACATATAAACTTACTTTATCTAGGACGTTTCTCCTTATGATGACTATTGCTATAATTTTATTGATTGGGATTAAGTATCTTGAAAAGTTTAAGTTCTTCATTAATCTATACACGTTCATTAGTATTGCTAGTTTAGCTATTGGTTTTATCGTTAGTATTGGGATTCCATATGTAATGAATTTGGGAATTGGCAATCTTAGGCCGTTAATTGTTTTGCTTAACAATTTAACGAGCAATAGATTTATGCATGCCTCTAGAGTTATGTTACACTATCCGATTACTTTATTTGGTGGTGTTGGGGATTTTAATATTCTAGAAACTATTTATAACTATTCCATCGTCGATGACAGTTATATTCATTTACTGTATGGATTTGGTATTGTAGGTACCATTATTTTTGCATTCATATATATTAAAACTATTACTACGCTTGCAAGCGAAAAGAAGTTTTATTGGATGGTGCCAGTAATCGTGTTTATACTGTGGGGAATATCTGAAGGTATTCTCTATTCTTTACACTGGAATTTCTCGATCCTTTTATGGGGAGTTATTCTTGAGAAGAGTCGTGGAGTACTTGGGAAGGGTATCGCCGAAGAAAGGATTGGTAATTAATAATGAAAAAGATGATTTCAATTATTATACTAGCTCATAATCCTGAGGAAATAATCGAACGTTGTTTATTATCAGTAAAAAACCAAACATATCAAAAAATCGAATGTTTGGATAATGGAACTGTATAATTTTATGTGTAAGGATGAACAGTTCCTTAAACTAAATCTCAATTAGGTATAAAAAAAGGGACTCCCTTTCCGTATAATTGATTTGAACACTATCAATACGAAAGGAAATCCCCTATGACTGATTTTAACAAAGAATGCCTCAATGCGCTATTGAACAAAGAGAAATTCGATGAATTCATGCATGCTCAGCTTGAAGAAGGACTCTTAGAAAGCGAATTGACTGCCTTTCTTAGTTACGATCCCTATGTTCGAGAGGGCTGGAACTCTGGAAACTCTAGAAACGGCAGCTACTTTAGACAAGTTAAAACTCAATTCGGACCGATTAAAGTTCAAGTTCCTCGGGACAGAAAAGGTGAGTTTCACCAACATACTCTCCTAGCATACGGCCAACACACTGACGCGCTAGAATCAACCGTGATTCAGCTCTATTCACATGGTGTAACGACCCGAGAGATCTCTGATTTGATTGAGAAAATGTACGGCAGCTATTACTCAGCTGGCACTGTCTCCAACATCTCTAAGCAGGTTGCCAGCCAGGTCGAAAGCTATCACCAACGTCAGTTGAGCGCCAAGTTCTTCTGCGTGTATCTCGATGCTACTTACATTCCCCTGCGTAGAGATACGTACCAGCGTGAGACAGTCTATGTGGCTGTTGGGATTAAGCCCGATAGCCATAAGGAGATCATTGATTATCGTATCGCCCCGGTGGAGAATATCGAAATTTGGGGTGAAATGATTGCTAACTTCAAGGAACGCGGTCTTGAGCGGGTTGAGCTATTCCTGTCAGATGGGTTCGTAGGCATTAAAGACATGCTAAAGCAGTATTACACAAAATCCAAATTCCAACGTTGCTTGGTTCATGTCGTGTGGAATATCAAGGGTAAAGTTCGTGTAAGCGATCGTAAAGAGGTTCTGGACGACTTCAAGCAAGTTCATAAGCAATCTTAGCTTAAAAGAGGCAGAAACGGTTCTCCACGCCTTCTACGACAAATACGATTCAAAGTACTCAAGCATGATCAAGAATCTGCAGAAGATTGAGGAAGACCTGCTAGTCTTTTACCAATACCCAAAGCAGATTCGTCCCTCGATCTACTCAACGAACATGATCGAGTCGATAAACAACATGATCAAACGCAAGACAAAGCCAAAGTCAGAATTTCCAACTGAAGAGTCCCTAGACAACTTCTTAGGTGTACAGGCTATCGACTACAACGACCGGAATGCCAATCGGACTCATAAAGGCTTTGGTCAGGTGACAGACACGTTGGAATCATACTTCGATTAAAACATAATTAAAGAATCAACCTATCGGAAAGATTTATTTACACAAAAGAATTGACAGTGTCGAAAAATGCGTTCATTATCATTATTAGGTGAAACATATGATAAAAAGCACATTTTAAACATTTTAGAGGAAATTACCACTGAATATGGTGAGAAAAGCATTTCAAATAAGGCCAAATGTCTAGCTACTAATGTTTTTTTTGCTCATCTTTATTTGAATTATAGAAAGGCGAAGCGTTTAGCAAAGTCATTTTTAAAGGGCTAAGGGTTGATAAATGGATAATAGTAATGGAAAAATTAATTTAAATCACGACTATCAGATAAAAATTAATGTAATTGATTTCCCGTTTATTTTGGCTCTCATACTTAGCGAAATCAAGTATGTATGGGGCATATCCCTACTTGGTATTAATGTAAGTGATAGTTTTGTAAACTATGGTTGCATTATCTTATTAACCATATCATTTTTCTTACGACTAGGTGTGGGGAAAAGAACAGATGGATCAGCCTATGATCTAAAATCATTAGGGTTTGCACTGGCCTTTTTAGGTATCTCTTTAATTATTTATTTTCGGTCAAGCGATAGTAGTTTAGTTCTTCTAGCTCTGTTTATGATAGCAGCGTATGGGGTTGATTTTAGAAAAATCGTAGGATGGGTTTTTGGTATTAAAACATTCTACTTAGTTTTAACAACTATTGCAGTTAGATTTGGATGGATAGCTAATCTTGTATATGCAGAAAAACGTGGGATTCACTATGGAGCAGGGTACATATCGTATAACCAAGCTCCTAGAGAATACTTCTACATTGTACTTTGTTATCTGTTCTTGCGGGATAAGAAAGTTACCATTAAAGAATTAGTGGTTATTGAGATACTTGCATGGTATTATGCTGCGGTAACATCATCTCGAACGACATTCTATATGACTACATTAATGGTAATTTGGTTACTAATTAATCGTGTCAGTAAGGATAAAATGTTTGAGAATCACTTTGTTCAATTTATTATCCGTTATATTTTTGTCCTAAGTGGGTCAGTTTCATATCTGATTATTAGGCTTGCGGAGCGGAATTCAGTTATCTATACGGTTTGGAATGCGGTATCAACAAATAGAATTCAGTTAAGTATTAATGCACTTAATAATTATCCAATTACAATTTTCGGTCAGCACATTGATTGGGTAACAATTAGGTTAAATAATAGTTCATGGTTAGAGTATAATTATGTTGATAACTCATATTTAAAAATGCTATTGGATACAGGAGTTGTATATAGTATATTGATTTTAATAATCATGACATGGATATGCAATTACGCGCTAAAGACGAATAATCACATTTTAGCGGTTATTCTGGTAAGCATTGCCATTCGGTGTATCGTACAGTCTGAACTTCTAAATGTGAATTTAGACATCTTTATTTTGCTTATTGGGGCAGTGTTTAGTTATCAAAATACGGAACTGACTAAATTCCAATTGGGTATAAAAAAAGGGACTCCCTTTCCGTATAATTGATTTGAACACTATCAATACGAAAGGAAATCCCCTATGACTGATTTTAACAAAGAATGCCTCAATGCGCTATTGAACAAAGAGAAATTCGATGAATTCATGCGTACTCAGCTTGAAGAAGGACTCGATCAACTCCTAGAAAGCGAATTGACTGCCTTTCTTGGTTATGATCCCTATGCTCGAGAGGGTTGGAACTCTGGAAACTCTAGAAACGGTAGCTACTTTAGACAAGTTAAAACTCAATTCGGACCGATCAAAGTTCAAGTTCCTCGGGACAGAAAATGTGAATTTCACCAACATGCTCTTTCGTCATACGGCCAACACACTGACGCACTATAATCTACCGTGATTTAGCTCTATCTGCATGGCGTAACGACTCGTGAGATCTCTGATTTGATTGAGAAAATGTACGGCTGCTATTTTTTCAACTGGTACTGTCTCCAACATCTCTAAGCGGGTTGCCAACCAGATTGAAAGTTATCACCAACGTCGGCTGAGCTACAAGTTCTTCTGCGTAGGGATACATATCGGCGTGAGGCAATCTGTGTGGCTGTTGGGATTAAGACTAATGTCCATAAGGAGACCATTGACTATCGTATCGCCCTAATGGAGAATATCGAAATTTGGGGTGAAGTGGTGAAATGATTTCCAACTTCAAGGAGTGCGGCTTTGAATAGGTTGAGCCACTCCTGTCAGATGGGTTTGTAGGCATTAAAGACATGCTAAAGTAGTAATTACCCGAAATCTAAATTCCTAGTTCATATCATCTGGAACATCAAGGGGAAAGTTTGTGTAAGTGATCGTTACGACTCAAAGTACTCCGACATGAACAAAAATCTGCAGAAGATTGAGGAAGACCTGTCGGTCTTTTTCCAACATCCTAAGCAGATTCGTCTCACGATCTTATTTAACGAACATGATCGAATCGATAAATAATACGATCACCCAAAAGCCAAAGCCAAAGTTTCTGATTAAGGAGTCTTTAGACAACTTTTTAGGTGTACAAGCTATCAATTACAATGACCGGAATGCCAATCGAGCTCATAGGACGTTTAGGCGGAATAAATTATTTACACAAAAGAATTGGCATTGAGGCTTAAATACTAAATAGATTTATTAGAGGAGCGTTAATTGTTAAATGAATAACGAGTTGCCGTTAGTCTCTATTATTGTTCCAGTTTATAAAGTTGAAAAATATCTGAATCAGTGTGTAGAGAGTATTATCAATCAGACTTATCAAAACTTAGAAATTATTCTAATAGATGATGGTTCGCCTGACAATTGTGGTCAATTAATTGAAGATTGGGCCAAAAAGGATAAACGTATTGTTGCCTTGCACCAAAAAAATGGTGGTTTGTCAGCTGCGAGGAATACTGGATTAGATAACTGTCATGGTGAATGGCTGGCTTTTGTTGATAGTGATGACTATGTCGCTAAAGACTATATTGAGAAAATGCTAAAGGCTGCAATGAGGGATCACACAAATCTGGTTATTTCACATTACTTCGAAATTGATGAGATTTCTGGTGAGCAAATCGATATCAAACATAATCCAGCAAAAGTTTACAATATTAATGAGTTCTGGAAGCAGTACTATTCTCCGGAGGGAAATTTTGTGCCTTTGGTGGTGGCCTGGAGTAAGTTATACGCACACGAAATTTTTGAGACGCGGCGATATGCAGTTGGACTGGTTCATGAGGATGAAGAAATAATTTTTGATGTGATCAAAAGTGCTCGACATATAAGTGTTATTCCAGACGACTTATACTACTATCGTATTAACCGTAGCGGGAGTATTATGGATAATATTAAGACAAGCGATCAGATCGATCAAACTATTCTGGAGATTAAAAAGACTAGAACTAAAAACTTGATGCAAGAAAAGTTTTGGGATGGGGCTTTAGTTGCTACAGAGGATTTGATGCTTGAAGCAATTAATATTAGATCAACGATTAATAGTGATATAGCGCGTGCGTTTTATTCCGAAATTATACCGATAGCTAAGCAGAATCAGCGGATTCTCAGACAACATGGCTATAAATTTGGTTGGAAGCAGCGAATCTATCTGAGAACTCCGGCCTTGGTCTGTTGCTTGAAGCGAATTAAACATGATATCAAGAATCTATTTTGATACTAACGCCACTACCAGTAATGTGGCAATTTATAGTAGCTGCGTTTTACTGATCAAACACTTGATGGTTTGGGTGAGCTCAGTTAATGATATTAAAATAAAGTATCATTGCTTTTTTGTTTATGAGAAAGACAAAAAATAAAGAAAGAAGATAAGCGATGAATAAAATTACTAAAAAAATTAGCGAATATCACAAAGCAAAAGAGCATGGTATGACTTTAGGTCAGTTCATTGATCGTTTTAATCATCGTATTTCAGATAGATTACTACGCAAGCGTCTTAATATAATTTGTGGTCAAGATTATAGTATGGTTGAAGCTGCTCATTCGGCCTATGTGGCTAATAAACTTCGTCAGCGATATGCATCACAGTTGGCAGCTAAGCCAAGTTGTGATGACAGCTGGACCAAGACTGAATTTCCAAAGATTATTTGGTGGTGTTGGCTTCAAGGTGAAGATAAGGCACCTCGAGTGACTAAGACGGCTTTGACATCCTTGCGACGCAACCTACCTGATTATGAAGTGCGGGTACTAACTTGGAACAATTTGAAGGACTATGTAGATTTACCACGGGTTATTTACGATAAGTTCTCAGCTGGTTGGATTTCCGGCGCACAATTTTCCGACATTCTTCGTTTGGCACTGCTCTCTAAATATGGTGGCTTTTGGATTGACTCAACAGTTTACTGCTCGGATGATCGTTTAGCTAGAGCTATCGAGAAGAAAAACATGTTTATGTATCAGAACTTGATGACGGCAACAAGCAAGACAATCAAAATGTCTAGTTGGCTTATTGCTTCTAAGAAGGGCAATCCATATTTGAAGGAAGTTTCACGACTTTTAATAGATTATAATGTTGATAGTAACTTTACCGAAGATTACTTTGTGTGCCACATATTATTGACACTTTTTGCTAAAAAATATGTAGATATTTGGGAAGATATGGATATTTATAACAATAACAATCCACACATGCTACAGTATATGATGAACAAACCGTATGATGAGGAGATGTTCAATAGAATCATGGCGAAGTCTTCATTCCATAAGTTGAATCATCACCTTGAATTAGCTAATGGAGATACGTTCTATCATCATCTGGAGGAGTTAAATTAATGAAGAACAAAGTAATTACTGGCTTCTTCTGGAAATTTGGGGAGCAAATTTCATCACAGTTAGTGTCGTTTGTGCTCTCAATTATTCTTGCTCGTTTACTGGCTCCAAAGGATTATGGGGTTGTAGCTCTTGTTCAAGTTTTTATTACTATTGCCCAAGTTTTTGTTACCAGTGGTTTTGGCAATGCCTTAATACAGAAAAAAGATGCTGATGAGACTGACTTCTCGACGATTTTTTATCTTAGCGAATTGATGTCGGTGATTGTTTATGCAGTATTATTTATTGCATCACCATGGATCTCTGCTTTTTATGACAATCCTGAACTAACTTTGGTTTTGCGTGTTTTTGCATTGCAATTGCCACTATCAGCTTTTAATGGAATTCAACAGGCATATATTTCTAAACACTTGATGTTTAAGAAAGTGTTTATATCGACTACAATTGCGGCTATTATGTCTGGAATTGTCGGAGTTGTGATGGCTTACTTCGGATTTGGTGTATGGTCACTTGTTTGGCAGGCGTTATCAAGTACAATCTTTGTTTCTGTGACGCTCGCGGTACAGGTCAAATGGCATCCACAACTTAAATTTTCTTGGGAAGCGGGTAAACCATTAGTTAGTTTTGGATGGAAATTACTAGTTACCTCATTGTTAGGCCAATTCTTTAATCAGCTACGGTCACTTATTCTAGGCAAATTCTATACTACGACTGATTTGGCTTACTATAATCGCGGTCAAAAGTTTCCAGATTTGATAACAACTAATATTGATGGGACTGTTTCAACAGTATTATTCCCCACGTTGTCTAATATTAACGATGATTTGGTTAAGGTCAAGCTAGCTATCCGTAAGTCGATAAAAACTTCTACTTTTGTCATTATGCCATTGCTATTTGGATTAGCTGCAACTTCACGGCCAATTATTTTATTGCTGTTAACAGACAAGTGGAGTGCTGCAATTCCTTTTATGCAGATACTTTGCTTTTCTGATGTTTTTGATACAGTTTCGAACACTAATATGCAAGCCATTCAAGCTATTGGTCGTAGCGATATAATGCTGAAATTGGAATTTGTCAAGAAGCCACTATATTTAGTACTCTTGATTATTGGTATCAATATTGATGTCTATGCAGTAGCGTGGACTATGGTTATTTATAACGTAGTTGCTGTATTTATCAACATGGCTCCGAACAGGAAGCTACTAGGGTATAATATTAAGGAACAATTATCCGATATGATACCAGCTTTACTTAATTCTTCAATTATGTATTTAGTTGTTGACTTCTTAGGAAATACTTTATCAACTCCATTGATTTTGACACTGGTTATTCAGATTTTTGTAGGTGTAGCAATTTATGTTGGCATTGCTTTAATTTTTAAAATGGAAGGTTTTAAAAATGTGCTTAGTGTATTAGCAAAAGACTGAGTATATTATTGGCGAGCAGGTTTAGTGGTATACGAGCGCGCTAGAATAACAAGGGAATATCCATTTTACTGTGGCTATTGACTAGGTCCATAATATTTTTAATATATAAAAAGGAAGATTAGAACGTAACCCATGAACGAAGTCTGAGAATAAATTTCTGTAGGGATTTTGGTTAACTAGGAACGTGACCTAGTTTATGGCCCAATTCCAAGAACAACGATAATAGCAGTTGTACATAAATTTTTTAACAGAACATATAGAAATAGTGGAGTGACTTGAAAGGATCGCAATCATGAATCCTATTGGAAATATAGTAACAAAAATACGGAATACAAAGCGTCGGAAACAACTTCATAATGTTAACTTCACAATACTATCTTCAAATTGTGTTGGTGGGGTAATATATCATGATTTAGGACTTCAGTTTAAGTCCCCAACTATAAATTTATGGTTTACGCCTAAAGATTATTTGAAATTTCTCTTTAGTCTAAATAAGTATTTGTCTATTGACTTAGTTGAAGAAACTAAGAAAGATGTAGATTATCCAGTTGGATTATTGGGAGATATTCACTTATACTTTTTGCACTATAAGACGTTTGCAGAGGCAAAGAGTAAGTGGAATTCCCGTAAGAAGCGAATCAACGAGGACAATATCTACGTAACTTTCACTGATCGTGATGGCTTCGATGATGACGATTTTCAAGGATTCCTAGCGTTGCCATACAAGCACAAAATACTTTTAGCTGGAAATAAAAGGTATGAGTCTAAATATACCCATATTATTTCTAAGCATTCAGAAGATGGACATTTGGGCGATATTTTCACAGTTAGAAATAAATTCACGGGTAAAAGACTGTTAGATGAGTTTGATTACGTGTCCTTTTTGAATAATAGATAATTACCCTGCAATTTGACTAAAGCTGAGAGGCGTAAGTAGGAACATGAACATTTCTGAAAAAATTAGGAATCATCTTAGAATTAGACAGAGAATATTGCTTACATTCGATTTATTTTGTTGCTTGCTTCCTATTCAGAAAAATAAGATAGTCGCCGACAATTTTTTAGGGCGTGGTTTTGGTGATAATCCAAAGTACATTGTTGAGAAATTGTTGGAAAGTGATACAGAATTAGATATAGTTTGGTTGCTAAGCAAAGATGGTGACTTGGATGCCTTACCTAATGGGGTGCGTTCTGTTAGGTTAAACTCTTTTAAAAGTATGTATGAATTAGCAACAGCCCATATTTGGATTGATAACATCAAGTTGAATTACAAGGGGCATAAGCGTAAAGGGCAATTTTATTTACAGACTTGGCATGGTGGGATAGCTTTTAAAAAGATTGAAAAGGCTGTTGAGCAATATCTAGATCCTAATTATGTTAAGGGCTCAAAAGTAGATTCAAAAAAGACAGATGTTATTCTTTCAGACAGTAAATGGGTGACAGATTCTATTAGGGATAATTTTTGGTATGATGGAGAAATTTTAGAGACTGGATTTCCTCGAAATGATGCCTTTTTCAATAATACAAAGGAAACAGAAGAAAGAGTTAGACAGTTTTATAATATATCCCCTAATACAAAAATAGTTTTATATGCACCAACATTTAGGAACAATGTTAAAATTGAAGACCAGCGATTCCTTTATGAAGTAAATGGCACTAAAATAAAAGAAGCGTGTGAAAAAATGTTTGGTGGACAATATATTTTTTTGGAACGTGTCCATCCAAATGTTGCTAGTCAAATAGATCTACCTGTTAGTGATTTTGTAAAATCTGCTAATAATTATCCTGATATGCAAGATCTTTTAGTTACAGCTGATGTACTAATAACAGACTTTTCAAGTAGTGTTTTTGACTTCATTCTTAGTAAACATAGGGTATTCTTGTTTGCTAAAGATTATGATCAATATATTGCTAGTGAGCGAGAACTCAATTTTAATATTAAAGAAGATTTGCCATTTTCATTTGCAAACAGTGAAAATGAGCTAATCCAAAATATTAACAACTACGATGATGAAAAAGGGAAAAAAGACGTTGAGGAATTGATAAATTCATTTGAGTTAGAAGAAGATGGTCATGCTTCTGAGCGAGTTGCAAAAATATTGTTGGATGTAATTAAAAAGAATGATTAGTAGAGGATAGTGACGTTATGAAGCGTGTTATAACTTATGGGACTTTTGATTTACTACACTATGGCCATATTAACTTACTCAGAAGAGCAAAGGCATTAGGCGATTATTTGATTGTTGCACTTTCTACAGATGAGTTTAACTGGAATTCTAAGAATAAAAAAACATACTTTTCATATGAGCAGCGAAAGCAATTGTTAGAGTCTATTAGGTATGTTGACTTGGTAATTCCAGAAGAAGACTGGAATCAAAAGAGAAATGATATGCATGAATATCATATTGATACCTTCGTGATGGGTGATGACTGGAAAGGAAAGTTTGACTTCTTAAAAGACGAAGGAGTAGATGTGGTGTATCTTCCTCGGACTCCAGAGATTAGTTCATCTAAAATCAAGAAAGATTTATATGATGCAAATGAAGTTACAGAGGAAAGCAAGTTATCACATGATGATTTAGATACGAACCCTACTAGAAAGTAAAGGCCGAACTTCGGCCTTTTTGTGTTATTGACAAAACTAAGTGAGGTAATAATATGGCAAAAATCGGTGTTTTGGGAGCAGGTACTTGGGGCATGGCACTGGCCCGGATGCTCAGCAACTCTGGTCATGAAGTGACCGTCTGGTCAGCCCTGCTGCAAGAAGTCGACGAACTCTCAAGAACTCGTCGCCAGAAGAACCTGCCAGGTATGGTTATTCCTGACGAAATTAAATTCACTAAGGAAATTGCGGAAGCCTGCCAAGGCAAGGACATCATCCTGTTCGCCGTACCATCAGTCTTCGTCCGCTCAACTGCCAAGACTGCTGCTGCCTTTATTTCAGACGGGCAGATTATCGTTGACGTGGCTAAGGGGATCGAACCAGACACCCTCTTGACTTTGACGGAAGTCATTGCTGACGAATTGAACAAGGACGGCAAGCATGGCAATGTCCACTACGTTGCCCTGTCTGGCCCGACCCACGCTGAAGAAGTGGCCAAGGACCTGCCAACTACCATCGTTTCCGCCTGTGAAGACCAAGCTGTGGCTGAAAAGGTCCAGGACGTCTTCATGAACAAGAACATGCGGGTTTACACCAACTCTGACCGCTTGGGCGTTGAGCTCTGCGGGGCCTTGAAGAACGTAATTGCTTTGGCCAGCGGGATCTGTGCGGGCCTGGGCTACGGGGACAACATGCGGGCTGCCTTGATCATCCGCGGGATGGCGGAAATCAAGCGCCTGGGCCTTAAGATGGGCGGCAAGGAAGACTCCTTTGACGGCCTGGCCGGCATGGGGGACTTGATTGTTACTGCTACCAGCAAGGAAAGCCGGAATAACAATGCCGGCTACTTGATCGGCAAGGGCAAGAGTGCTGAAGAAGCCAAGAAGGAAGTCGGCATGGTCGTTGAAGGGATCAATGCCATTCCAGCTGCCTTGGAACTGGCTGACAAGTATGACGTGGAAATGCCAATCGTCTTTGCCGTTGACGCCGTGGTCAACCGCGGTGCTGATGCCCGGGAAACCGTTGACGCCTTGATGCTGCGGGAAAAGAAGTCAGAAATGACCAAGTAGTGATTTATCGAGCTTGTAAGCATCAAATATATTGCTTTACAATTAACTTAAAAGATTGGCATACAGCCGTTTTCTCATTTACATTCTTTTTTGGTCACCAGTGCTTGCAAGAATTATATAGCCTGGTGGCTTTTTTGTTTCAGATTTAGCCTTGGCGCAACGTAAGCACCAAAGCACGGTATCTATTGGCTCCTGTTCAATAGTCAGATAGTAAGCACCTAATAGCGCGGTATTTATCAACCCTTGTTCAATAGTCAGTAAGCGCCCAATAGCGCGGTATCTATCGACCTCTGTTCAATAGTCATATACTATTCTTAACAATTGAATACGGAGGAACACGATATTATGACTGAACATCCAATCGTACCGCTGGAGCTGCCAAAGGACAGAATCAGACCTAAGAAGAGGCCCGGAAAGAACCGGCTTGTTCTTAACCTGAAGTCCAATGAGGTTGAGCTGTCATTTTACAGTGATGCCACTAACGAGCTTATGCTCGAAGTCGTAGACAGGTTCTTGAGCCATGATTAATTTGGGAGAACTGGGTCGTGTGTTCATTGTTTGCGGTAAGACCGACATGCGTCGAGGGATCGATTCGCTTGCTTACATAGTTAAGAAGAGCTTCCATCTCGATTCCTTCTCCGGGTGCGTCTTTCTTTTCTGTGGCAGTCGAAAGGACCGCTTCAAGGCACTTTATTGGGATGGCCAGGGCTTCTGGTTGCTCTATAAGCGCTTTGAGAATGGAAAGCTTGCCTGGCCAAACAATGAAGACGAAGTGCGAGAGCTGTCTGATGAGCAAGTCATGCGCTTGATGCAGGGCTTTACCATTGATCCTAAAATTCATATCGCAAGAGCTCGTGAATTGTATTGATTTCACGAGCTTTTCTGGTATTCTAATGATTATGAATCAAGGAGGGACAACAACCATGACCGACAAAGACACTTCAGCTTTAATCGAAACGCTCAAAGCAATTAACGAAGAGCTGCTCAAGCAGGTCGCTCTCCTTACTGAACAAGTTGAGTATTTGACCAGGAAGCTTTACGGAAAATCCTCCGAAAAGAACGTTGTCAATACTAACCAGCTGAGTCTCTTCGATGAAGACAAGGCTGGCGGTGAAGATGACGAGGACTTGCCCTCGCATTACCGAAACTATTACCTATAAGAGACGCAAGCAGGTCGGCAGAAAGCAGGACATCTTAGCTTCTCTTCCGGGCGAGGAGGTTCATCATCGCTTGGATGACCTTACCTGTCCAGACTGCCAGCACGAGCTGAAAGAGATCGGTAGCTTCTGTGCCAGAAAAGAGCTGCTCTACATTCTAGCCCAGGTTAAGCGAATCGATCACATTCAGCACTCTTACAAGTGCCAGCACTGCAGTGATGAAGCACCGGCTGACAAGATTATCAGGGCTCCAGTGCCCAAGGCACCGTTAACCAACAGTCTTGGCTCAGCTTCTTTGATCTCAAATACGATCTATCAGAAGCACGTTCTCAAGGTTCCTGCCTACCGACAAGAAAAGGACTTGCGGCGCATGGGCCTTCCGCTTGATCACAAGACGGTTTCCAATTGGCATATCAAAGTCTGTGAGTACTACCTTTCCAGCCTTTACGAGCGCTTGAGACAAGAGCAGCTAAAGCTGGAGGTCATTCACGCAGATGAGACGCCGTACCGAGTTCTAGACAGCGAAAGAGCCAAAGACTATGTCTGGACTTTCTTGTCAGGCAAGCACGCCAAGACACCGATTGTTCTATATCACCACGGGTCACGAAAAGGCATCGAAGCATGGGATTTCCTCACAGATTTCAGCGGATACCTTCATTGTGATCAATATCATGGCTATCTGCGATTAAACCAACAAGATGTGACTCTTGGTTCAAGGCGGAAGTTCTTTGAATCCTTGCCTAAAGACAAGGCCAGAGAGTCCGACGCGACTTCAGTTGCCAGACAGGATCCACTACTGTGATCAAATGTTTAGCCTTGAGCGCTCCAGGAAGGACCTTTCAGCTGAAGAAAGATACAAGAAACGCCAGTCTGAATTAAAGCCTCTGCTTAAGAAGTTTTCCGACTGGTGCTACAAGAAAACAGTCTCCATGCTGCCTTCAGTCAAGCTGGGGGCAGCCTTCCAGTACTGCTTAAACCATATGGACAAGTTCATGAACATTCTGAAAGATGGTCGACTTGAACTGTCCAACAACAGAGCAGAGCGAACAGTCAAAGAGATTGTCATGGAACGCAAGAACTGGCTCTTTTCACAGAGCAGCACAGGCGCCAAAGCCATGGCCATCATTATGATCATACTCGAAACCGCCAAGCAAAATGGCTTGGATCAATTCAAATACATCAACTATCTTCTAGACAAGCAGCCCAATGAGCTGTCATTATTCGACAATCAGCGTCTGGAAGCCTATTTACCATGGGCTGAGAATGTTCAGCTCCACTGTAAGTAAAATCCCATAAACTGATTAACCCCATCTTAGCATTGCTAGGATGGGATTTTAATATACCGTGCTATTGGGTGCTTACCCTTATAGTGAAGTACAATAAGATGTATAGAATCTCGTAGAGTTTCAGATTATGAGCGTATAAAATATAATCTAGATATCTATTTTGAAGGAGTAGCCACATGGGACTTTATAGTAAGCTAATCTATTGTAAAAGAAAATCAAATTCTAAAGAAAGTCTTCATGATCTTGCACCAAACGACAATCTTGAAGCTGATAATAAGTACTTAAATCTTTTAGATGAGGTTCTAAAAAGTGCTGATAGACTCCATAATGTGGCTTTAACAGGACCGTATGGATCTGGAAAATCAAGCATTATAGCATCATATTTAAAGAAGCATCCAGATGTTGAGAAGATCAGTTTAAATATATCGTTAGCCACCTTTTCTTTAAAAAAAGGTTCTGGGGATGGTGGTACATCTTCATCAGAAGAGGAGATTCAAAAAGGAATCTTAAAGCAAATTTTTTATAAGGTTAAGCCTAGTAAGATACCATTGAGCAGATACCGTAAGCTTCACACGCCTTCGACTTGGAAAATTTTTTGTGTTTTAATTGTTCTGGCCATGACGTTTGGGATCGGTTCATATGTATTTAATTATAAATTATGGTCAAAAAATAGATTTCTTTTTGACCAAACCTTAAAACGTGTTCGTACGTCTGGAATACCATATTTTATTATTTGGATAGTGATTATTTGCATTGCTTTAAGTTTAATAACCATTCTCATTAAAGCAATTGCCTATATATTATCGCGTCTTTCTTTGAGCAAGATAAACGTTGGTACGGTGGCAGAAGTAGATAAAAAGTCCTCAGAGTCAGTCTTTGATAAGAATATGGATGAGTTATCATACTTTTTTGAGACAACAAATTATCGTATTGTATTTTTCGAAGATTTAGATCGATGGGGGAATATAGAGATATTTTCACATTTGCGAGAATTAAATTCGCTTCTAAATAGAGATGATGCAATTAAAGAACCTATAGTTTTCGTATATGCTATTGGTGACGATGTGTTTCAAAACGAAGAAGAGAGGACAAAATTTTTTGACTACATCATTCCTGTTATACCTATAATGAATGCTACCAATGCGGGAGAAATTTTGCTAGGCAAGGTAAAGCACAGTAAGCTAGAGACTAAGATCACACAAGATTTTATTTTTGATGTAAGTCCATATATTCCAAATATTAGGGTCTTGGTCAATATTTGGAATGAATTTGAGGTTTATGAGCCAATAATTATCGAAAAACAGGGGCTAAGTCTAAATGAAGAAAAATTACTAGCTCTCATTATTTTTAAGAACCTTTATCCTCAAGATTTTGCGGAATTAGAGCTTGAACAGGGAATTGTCAAAGATGTGTTCAATAGGAAGGAGTCATATCTCCAAACAATTAAGGAGGATCTGCAAAAGCAAATATCTAATTTAGAAAATAAAATAGGAAGTACTAAGAATGAAGTACTGAAGAGCTATAAGGAGTTAATGACAGCTTTTTTGTTAGAAGTTACTGATTATAGAGGCATTGCAATCAACTTTTATAATAGGCGTTATAGCCTGGTAGTTCATGCGGAAGATATTCTTAGTGAAAAACAAGATCTAAGAAATTTAAAGGAAAAAGAAATTACAAAGATTGAGTATATTTCATTTAGCGACAATCGAAACTATGAGACCAACTGCAATATAGACAAACTGTATGATAAGTATGAATCTAGAGTGGAATTTGCGGCTGGCGCAAAGGAATCTAAGGTAAAGGATCTCCAATCACAGTTGCAAAAATTGAAACAGAGATTGTTAAAGCTGGATTTGATGACACTGGCAGAGCTTATAGAGAATTATCAATTGGATAACTATTTGTCAGCTGAAGTAAAAGAAAAAGATTTATTAGTCTTTTTGCTACGGCGTGGTTATATTGATGAGCAGTATGCTAGTTACATCAATTACTTTAAGGGCAACAGTATTTCTAGAGAGGATCAAAATTTTATCTTATCAGTCAAAAATAGGAAGAGACTACCGCAATCATATAAGCTCACAAAGGTTGCGAATGTTGCCGATAGATTAAGAGTTGCTGAGTTTGGGCAAAAAGAGATCTATAATAATGACTTGATTGACTACTTGCTATTAGATTGCTATGACCAGAATAAAAAGCTGACAACTTTTATTGAGCAATTGACAGATGAAACTGAAGATAGTTGGTCATTTATTTCGAATTATTTGTCTCGAAGATCAAAAGAAAGAAAAATAGCTGAAAGAAGATTTGTCGAAAAGTTAGCGCATGCTTGGCCCAACATGTTTAACTATATAGAAAATAGATTAGATTTATCGCCTGAAATGGTCGATTATTATCTAGAACTTATTTTTAATTTTGCAGCAGTACCTGACATCGACGCAATGGACGTAAGTGAGGTGATTTCTAAACATCTATCTTATACTGAAAACAGTCTTCAAAGGTTTAAGGAAGTCAAAGTACCTCGTATGACCGAAATTTTGGATAATGCTCTCTCTGTGAAATTTTCCAAGGAAGACTTATCTGATGTTCCCAAAAGTATGGTTAATCATATAAGTGCTAAGCGATATTACGAGATTAACGAGAAAATGTTGTATGAGATTTTAGGGCGACTTGAGCCTGACTTACAGCAAGGCTTCAATAAACATGCTTATACCAACCTCTTGAAACTGGATCATGATGAGGAACCGCAGATACAAATTTTGAGATATATTCGTGAAGAAGATAATCTTTTGATTTTCATGGATAGAGTAGTTCTTGCAGATGACAATATCTCTGAGAGTATAGATGCTATTAGTGATTTGCTTGGCCGACTTAAAGAAAATGAAGATTATCAGAATAGGCTGTTGCAACATGAAGAGTATGTAGGAGATAAATTATCAGAATTTACCTCAGATAAACCGGATCAACATATCTGGAATTTGGTATTAAATAATAATAAAGTAAAAGCTACATGGATTACGGTGAATGAATACTGGTCTTCCTTTAAATTTTCACGTGAGTTGCTTCAATTTATTCAAAGGAATACGGATAGTATAATTGCTAGTGATCAATCTGTATATACCCAAGATCAAGATTCTGTATATCCTCAAGATTTTGTGAATGATTTATTTACTAATGCCACTTGGGATGATAATACATTTAGTAACTTAGCTACATGCTTCAAGGGATGGCGGTTTAGCGGCAGTATCTCAGATGTTCCGGAGCAGAACTTAAAAGTATTAATTGACCAAGATTTCTTTGAGTTTACACAAGAATATTATGATCAAGTAAAATCTGTGAGTGACGAGTTGGCTACAACTTATATTTTGAAACATCAGTTAGAAGCATTAGATAAGCTAGATAACTCAGAAATAAATGAACTAGCTGCTAACTTATTAGCGAGTCCATTTGTTTCTTCAGAGCTTATAAATGAGATTGTTAAGAATAATTTACCGGAACAGGTAATAGACCAAGATGTAGCAATTAATTTGACTAATAAGAACTTCGATATTGATGAGTCGTATTTTTTTGCTATTTGGAAATATTTAAGCAATGACAAGAGAATATCTTGGATGCTGGATAATGTAGCTCTCTTAGATAGAAATGGTTTCTACCGATGTTTTTCAGAGTTGACGGGTGTTTATCAAAACTTTTTTGAGAAATATGATTCTTCAAAAGAAGTAAAGTTAGAAAACAATAAAGAGAACGAAACTTTAGCTAAGCGTTTATGTAGTGTAGGTTATGCTACAAGCTTTCGAGTTAAGAATGATGGAAAATTAGCTGTTAAACTTAAGAAGCTTTCGTGACGATAAGTGCTAACTTCCCAGAGCATCGAACTCAAGCCATCTGAAGAAGCGCTCTAAAACCGCAAAAATACTACCTACCACAAAGACAAGTTCTATGGCTACGAAGAACGAGAAGACGGCATTGAGCAGGAACTGCAGCTATGCGGTTATTTTGTCATTGTGACTTTCGAAAAAAATGATAGCTTCTGAAGCCTTAAACCTCTACAAGAGCCAAGTCATCTCGGAGAAGCTATTTGGTAGTGATAAGATCTTCCTAGGAAATTGCTCATTCAGAGTCGCAAGCAGTCAGGCTGCCGAAACCAAGATCTTCGCGTTTTTAGAAAGTCACGCATAAAACAAAAATGGCTGTCAGAAAAACTGTCAGCCATTTTGCTTGAGTTGTAAAATCTTGGGAAACTAGCATTAAAGCCTCTGCTTAAGGAGTTTTCCGACTGATGCTACAAGAAATCGGTCTCCGTGCTGCCTTCAGTCAAGCTGGGGGCAGCCTTCCAGTACTGCTTAAACCATATGGACAAGTTCATGAACATTCTGAAAGATGGTCGACTTGAACTGTCCAACAACAGAGCAGAGCGAACAGTCAAAGAGATTGTCATGGAACGCAAGAACTGGCTCTTTTCACAGAGCAGCACAGGCGCCAAAGCCATGGCCATCATTATGATCATACTCGAAACCGCCAAGCAAAATGGCTTGGATCAATTCAAATACATCAACTATCTTCTAGACAAGCTGCCCAATGAGCTGTCATTATTAGACAATCAGCATCTAGAAGCCTATTTACCATGGGCTGAGAATGTTCAGCTCCACTGTAAGTAAAGTCCCATAAACTGATTAATCCCATCTTAGCATTGCTAGGATGGGATTTTAATATACTGCACTATTGGGTGCTTACAAAACAAAAAATTCTTACCGATGGACAATTGATGTTCACCAGTAAGAAAAATTATAGAGCCGTAAAGAATTGTTGCCACTAGTGATTGAATAGAGAATTTAGTGACTTTCTTATGTTAGGGAGTACAATTGAAGTGAAGATTAAATAAATTTAGCTGGCATGTGAGGAAAGAACAATGACTAAAGAATTTATAGAAAAGGCTCAGTTTGGAAAAATTGATTTGGAAGATTCCTTTTTTGATTCACTTAAATATGATTATTCGGGATTTGAAAGCTGGTTTAAAGCTAAGTCAAATTCAGGAGAATATGCATACGTTATTTATGATGACAAGAGAAAACTTGTTGGCTTCTTGTATTTGAAGGATGAATGTGAAGAAGATAGTACGATAAAGCCAAATTTTGATTTGCGTCGTAGGCTGAAGATTGGTACTTTTAAAGTCAATGCTCATAATACCTCCTTAGGACAGAGATTTGTTATGATCGCATTAAGAGAGATGGTTATTCGAGGCATTGGCTGTGCTTATGTGACAGTTTTACCTGAGCATAGAGAATTGCTCCCTGTTTTTGAAAAATTTGGGTTTAAAAAATGGGGGAAGAAAGGAAAAGAAATAGTTCTTGTTAAGGAATTCAAAATCCAAGGAAATCCATATTTAGATTATCCTGCGATTCCACTGAACGATGGGCACAACAATTTTTTATTAAGTATTTATCCAAAATTTCATACTGATCTTTTCCCTGACTCTGAATTGAATACAGAAAAGGGCTCTTGGTCATATAAAGATACGGCTTATACCAACGCTATTGAAAAAAAAGATATATTTAACAGGCATGGACGAAGCCAGAAATATGAAATATGGAGATAAAATCATTATATACAGAACTAAGGTTGAGGATAGAAGTGCAGAATATAGCTCTGTTGCAACTTCAGTGTGCACATTGGTTGAGAATAAGAGCATTTACGATTTTGAAAATATTGAAGCCTTTTTAAAATACTGCCATAAATCAATTTTTTCTGAAGAACAGCTATGTAGTTTTTATGAATCAAAGAAATATCCGATAGTTTTAAAATTTCTATATAACTTTCCGCTTAAAAAAAGAATTATTAGAAAGGATTTGATCAATAAAGTAGGTTTGCCTAGAGATAATTATTGGGGGTGTATGCAGATAACTGATGAAGAGTTTGTCAAAATTATAAGGCTGAGTTTAGGCAAGGAAGGTGAAGGGGTTGAAAATTTTGTTATCGATAAACCCTAAATTTGTGGAAAAGATCTTTGCTGGAACTAAAAAATTTGAGTATCGTAAGACAATATTTAAAGATACTAGTGTGCAATCGATTGTTGTGTATGCTACTAGACCTATAGGAAAAGTGATTGGAGAATTTCGAATTAAAAGCATTATCGAGGATAATCCTTCAATAATTTGGAAAAAAACAAAACAGTATTCAGGAGTATCTAGAGAATTTTATAGTTCCTATTTTTCTGGGAGAAATAAAGGCTTTGCTATTGAAATAGGGGAGCTTACACAATATGCTCAGCCAATCGAACTAAATGACTTGAATGTGAGTCATGCTCCACAATCTTTTTTATATTTGCCTGAATAGTCAAAAAGGTTTTATTAATAAGTAGTGTTGAGAACTAAACGTAAGTTGCAAGAATAAGTTGAACACTTTACATAACATCTGGTAGTTTTGAATCACGCACGGCGATAGATGCGGTCGAGTTCCGCTTCAAAAAAAGCTCCTCTGGTGTCTTGTAGCCCAAGGCTTTTCGAGGCAGGGCGTTGCACTAGAGTTCGATCTTGGAAATGTCATCTACACTGTATTTGTCCATCCGATCCCCTTTGGGAATGAAGCGTCTGATGATCCCGTTGTGCCGTTCTATACTGCCTTTATCGCAGGAAGTATAAGGGTGAGCGTAATACGCCAAAGTCTTTGAGACCTTTTCCAGATCAGACAAGTCTGCGAACTCGGATCCATTATCAGTTGTGATAGACTTAAAGATTCTGTCCCATTTAGATCCATAGCGCTCTCGAAGCTTGTCAAACGCCTTCATGACGCTGGTTGAAGTCTTGTCCTCAATCTTGATCATGAAGAACTGGCGTGTCTTGCGTTCACACAGAGTGAGCAGCACATCGTCGTCCTTGGTCTTACGGCCAAGAACCAGATCACATTCCCAGTGACCAAAGTCTTTACGGCTTTCGATTCTAGGACTACGTTCATCGATGCTTCGTCTCAGAATACGCTTGTTTACACGGGCACGACGAGTCTTAGTATTGCGCTTGACCTTCTCTGGAAAATCACCGTTCTTGATATCTATTAGGCCCAAGTCAACGTAGTTATACAGAGTTTTGGTTGATACGACCTGATCCTTCTGGAAGATTCCCTTGGCCAAAGCATAACCCACGCAAGCATCAAGAGACCAGCCTTGATTATGGAAGCAGTGGGAAACATAGTCGATGAACTTATGTCTGCGAAGAAACAGACTCTTACGGCCGCATTCGCTTCTATGTAGTTCGTAAGTGCTTTGCCCTTCGACAGCTTTATACCGCTTCACATTGCCGGTATACACGGATACTGTGCCTCTTTTGAGCTCATATCCGACCGTGCTTGGTGAGCAGTTAAGTTCTCTAGCTATAGCACGATTAGAGTAGCCCTTAGAGTGCAGCTCCTGGATTGTAGTCCGGTCGTTCAGCGTAAGATGTTTGCCTTTTTGGTGTGGTTTAGTGTTAGAATATGAATGATCCATTTTAACCTCTCTAGAAATGTTTGTGGTGATTCATATTCTACCAGATGGTTGAAATGGATTTTTTGTGCTCTAATCCAGTGAAAACGATTTTTCTTACTGTATCGGAACAGTGTTCAGTTTAATTTTACAATCGGCGATTATTTTTGAAATTGGCAAAAGCCATTTTCCTATTTACATCCCTTTTCAGTCATCGGCGCTCGCAAAAACTATATAGCCCGGTGTTTTTTATTTGAACTACTTAACTTGATAATAACAATTTACCAAAAATCTTAGTTTGATTTTCTATGTGAGAAAATAACTAGGATTTTTTCTTTATTAAAGACGTGGTACGGAGCTTTTTTGCCGCTCGAGCTTGGCGAGAGCAATTAAGGATTTGACCGTATTAGACTTCGCTTGGAATTTAGATCTTGTTTTATAATTAAGGTAAAATAGCAACAAGAATCCATGTGATAACTATGAGGAAAACGCGTGAGTAAAAGAAAACAGAAACCGAATAAACAGTTAAAAGTGTCATATTGGGAAGCCAGGAAGATAATCAAGAATGCAATGCTAAATAAGAACTTAGTGTTGTTTGTTGGAGCTGGCGTATCTAGTAACTCAGGTATGCCGTTATGGAGTGATGCCGTTAATCAGATTGCTAAAGCCGTGGGTGTGGATCCTAAAGAGTTTGATAATTTAAAGATCCCACAGTTCTACTACAATGATCGTGGTAAAAAAGAATACACCCAGTTTATGCAGCAGATTTTCAGATACGGCGACGTTTTAAAGACGTGTGAAATTCATAATCAAATAGTAGATTTTGATCTTGATACAATTATTACTACGAATTACGATAATTTGATAGAACGGGCATTTCGGGATAGGAATCAATTCATTCAACCTATATGTAAAGATTCTGACTTTGCTTATGCTAAGCCGGGGAAAGAGCTTATCAAAATGCATGGTGACTTTGAACACGATAATTTTGTGTTGAAGGAAGATGATTATCTAAATTACTCGGAAAACTTCAAGTTGATTGAGAATTATGTAAAATCAATCGTTGGTAGTAAGGTGGTCTTGTTCATAGGCTATTCATTCAATGATCCGGATACTAAGCAGATATTCACGTGGGTTAAGAACACTCTAAAGGATGATGTCCAGAGAGCGTATATGCTTGAAGCAGGCCAAGATTTTGACAGAAATGTAGAACGATATTACCGTAATTTAGGTGTTAATGTGATATTCACAAAATCATGGTTTAAAGATCTAGGTTCAATTTCTAAGAATCTGGAGTATGCTCTAAATTTGATTTTGAGGGATGCAGAGGATCCAATTGAGAACATCTATGATGAGTTTAAACCGTTTGCCGACTTTAAGTATGTGTATACGAAGTATATTGCTCAAGTGCTTGGAAAATACAATATTACGGTAGGATCAAGCTTGATTTATGTGGAAGACAATTTGGAAGAAAATAAAAAGGGAGCAGCTGTTGAAGCGTATTTTTTCTAATGAGTGTGATTCTTCCAAAATCAGTTTTATCCAAGAAGTTATTAAGAAGAGCGGCATCGACTATTATCAAATAGACGATCAGATTAAGAAAATTGATAAGCCCTCTAATGAAGAAAGTTGGGTACAAGCAGTTCTCGACTTTGATTTTGTGAAATTAACAGGTTTGAGAAATCAGTACCAAATCAAAATTAATAGTGATGACCCAGAACAATCAATGAATTTAGCGGCTATCGATTACTACGTGGAAGATTACGTGGGCAGTTATAATTACTTGCAACGCGCAAGTTGGCAGTATTATAAAGAAAAGAAGTTGCCGCAATATTTTATTTCTCAAGTGAATCTTAAATATGATTCACAGTTAGCAAAGATAAACAGCAATAAAATAATTTATAAAGAACTTGATAAGGCGAATGAACTGGATCTAGATGGGATATTTGATAGCTTACCGATTGTTGAAAGAAATCACATGAATTTTTTGAGAGAACTGTCTAGTTTTTCTATCTCTTATTCAATATTCCAAAAGTTATATATGCGAAGTGAAAAAACTTTGGATGAAGCAAATTCGCAAGTTTGGTTAAGTATGGGGCAGCCGGCTTATGTGGCTCTACGTAGAGAAATGAAAGACTTTTTTTACTATGAGTTTTATAACAATATTTTGTTAGACCACTATAGGGAAAATACTGAAATATTCCATATGTACATGAGAACAATTTTAGAAGCTGTTGCCACCCCAACTAGAACCTCGAAGGATAGCAATCGTGGACTCCCAAGCTACAATATCACACCAGAAAATTTAGAGTGGTTAGATATTTTTGTAATATTGAGATTTACAGGTGATCCAGGAGATCTGAGAACAATCTTAGGTAAATATGACTTAGCTTCAATTAAGGTTCAGTATAAATTCGTGTGTAAATAGTAAAAATTAGACAACAAAAAAGAA